>CAZYBD010000097.1:0-5963 GCA_964645515.1 uncultured Dehalococcoidia bacterium
GGAGGGTTGGGCTCGATCTCGGTTGGAGTAGGTGGCGCCGATGCAGTCGAGGTCATGGCGGGGCTGCCGTGGGAGGTCCTCTTCCCAAGGTTCATCGGCGTACATTTGACTGGGGAATTGGCTGGGTGGACGGCCCCTAAAGATATCATTCTCTACCTTGCCGGAGAGCTAACCGTATCTGGCGGCACCAACGCCATCATTGAGTATTTCGGCCCGGGCACTCAATCGATCAGTGCCACCGGAAAGGCCACCATCACCAACATGGGCGCGGAGTTGGGTGCAACGACCTCGGTGTTTCCTTATGACGAACGGATGGCAAGATACTTGCGGGCCACTCGCCGCCGGGACCTCGCTGACCTGGCTGATCAATACCGGCACCTGCTGGCCGCAGACCCGGAATGCGAAGCTAACCCGCGGCCGTATTACGACCGAATTGTCGAGATCGACCTGTCGAAACTGGAACCCCATCTGGTTGGCCCCCACTCACCGGACCGCGCGCGTCCCATCTCTCAAATGGCCGCAGAAGTAAGCCAAGACCGGGACCTCGTAGACGAGATTTCTTCGGCTCTAATCGGGAGCTGCACCAACTCTTCCTATGAGGACATGAGCCGGTCTGCGGACGTGGCAGAACAGGCCAAGGCTCATGGAATTAAAAGTGCGGTGCCGTTCATGGTGACGCCGGGCTCGGAGCAGGTGCGTGCGACCATCGAGCGTGACGGCCAAATGAAATCGCTGGAGGATATTGATGCCACCGTTCTGGCCAATGCCTGCGGCCCCTGCATCGGGCAGTGGCGACGGTCGGTAGAAGAGGTCGGCAAACCAAATACCATCGTGACTTCCTACAACCGCAACTTCCCGGCCCGGAACGATGGTCAAGCCACTACAATGAACTTGATCGGGAGTCCGGAGGTTGTGACAGCAATTGCCCTAGCCGGCAGGCTTTCCTTCAATCCGGTGACGGATTCCCTTACGGCGGCCGACGGAACTCAGTTTGTATTAGACCCGCCGAAGCCGGCCCCAGAAGTGCCGCCAAACGACTTCACCCAAGGACGTTCCTCCTACGAGGCGCCCCCGACCGACGGTGGCGACATCCAGCTGACAGTGTCGTCTAGCAGTGAGCGGCTGCAGTTGCTTGAGCCGTGGCCGGCTTGGGATGGTAACGATTTCGTGGAAATGCCTGTCTTGGTTAAGGCTAAAGGCAAGACGACCACTGACTCCATCTCCCCGGCAGGAGTCTGGCTCCGCTTCCGCGGCCACCTAGACAAGTTCAGCGACAATATGTTCATGGGCGCTATCAACGCCTATACCGATGGCGCCGGTAAGGGCAAGAACGTAATCTCGGGCGAGTCCGATCTGGGCTTTTCCACAATTGCCAGGGATTACAAGGCCCAACTTATCAAATGGGTTGTGGTCGGCGATAGCAACTACGGGGAGGGCAGCAGCCGTGAGCACGCTGCCCTTTCACCCAGACTCTTGGGCGGAGCCGCTGTAATAGCTCGTAGTTTCGCTCGGATCCACGAGAGTAACCTGAAGAAACAAGGCCTTCTGGCCCTAACCTTCACCGACCCCTCTGATTACGACCAGGTCCGTGAAGACGACCGCATCAGTCTGGTGGGACTGAAGGACATGGCACCGGGTAGACCGGTGGAGTGCCTGTTGAACCACGCGGACGGGTCCTCGGAATCACTCCAGCTCCAACACTCGTACAGTGAATCTCAAATGGACTGGTTCCGGCTGGGCTCGGCGTTGAACCTCTTCCACCGCTGACGGAACGTCAAAATCCGTCGAAGTTTACTGGACATAACGCACCGTCGTTGAATTATCATAATTCGACCTCTGGCATCTATTGGTGGTTCACTGACGTTTACCTGTATGTTAATATCGTGTCTCCGAACGTATTGCGAGGGAACCAAGAGAATGAGCCGTGATTAACGGTCCGGATTTCTTAACCACTGGCAATGGTTCTCAACGTCTTCCCTTCGACCACCCCCAAGAAGAGTGCGGGGTGGTCGGCGTCTATTCCCCGCATGAAGAGGCCAGTCGGTTCGCCTTCTTCGGCTTGTTTGCCCTACAGCACCGTGGTCAGGAAAGTGCTGGTATCGCTGCCACCAACGGCGAAGTAGTGAAAGTCCATTCCGACATGGGCCTGGTTAGTCAGATCTTTCGGGAGCCCGACTTTTACCCCCTTGCCGGAGAGATGGCCATAGGGCACACTCGTTATTCCACCACGGGTAGCAGTGAGATCTGCAATGCCCAGCCCATGCTGGTGGACGGCCATTTAGGTCAAATCGCCCTAGCCAACAACGGCAACATCATCAACGCAGCCCAGCTAAAAGAGCAGCTCATGGATGAATGGAACTGCTCTTTTAACTCCACCACCGACACCGAAGTTATCGCCCTAATGCTGGCCAACGCCTCCGGCTCCACTTGGGAGGAACGACTATTTCACTGTACGCGTCAATTGGAGGGGGCGTACTCCATTGTTGCCCTTACCAACGATACCTTGATCGCCGCGAGAGATCCGGTTGGGATCCGACCCCTGTGTCTAGGCCGGCTCAACCAGGGCTGGGTGGTCGCGTCTGAGTCGTGTGCATTGGACCATCTTGGAGCTGAGTTCATACGTGAGATAGATCCCGGAGAAGTGCTTGTCATAGACCAGAAGGGACTTCGCACAGCTACCTGGTCGGGCAGCCAAAAGGCCCAAGACCACCGCGCTTTGTGCGTGTTTGAACTGATCTACTTCGCCAGGCCTGACAGCGTAATGGACGGCCAGCTGGTCCACTCAGTTCGGCAAGACCTTGGGGCGCAACTGGCCCGGGAGTATCCGGTCGACGGCGACTTGGTCATAGGAGTCCCAGATTCCTCCACTGCTGCGGCCATAGGATACGCCCAGGAATCAGGCATCCCGTTTAGCGAAGGACTGATGAAAAACCGCTACGTCGGCCGGACCTTTATCGAGCCAGAGCAAAGGCTGCGGGATTTGGGAGTCCGGCAGAAGTTCAACACCCTTTCTGACGTCATATCGGGGAAACGCTTGATCGTGGTGGACGACAGCATCGTCCGTGGAACCACGACACCTCACGTTGTCGGTCTGTTACGTAAAGGCGGCGCCAAAGAAGTGCACATGCGGGTGTGCGCGCCACCCATCAAACACCCGTGTTTTATGGGTGTGGACATGGCTTCGCGGCGGGAACTGCTGGCCGCCAACAAGACCGTGCCCGAAATAGAGGACATGATCGGCGCCGACAGCCTGGGTTACCTAAGTGTTGAGGGATTGTTGAAAGTTGTAGGAGGTTCCAAAGGCGGGTTTTGTGATGCCTGCTTTACCGGCAACTATCCGGTGCCAATTCAGTTGGAACTTACCAAACTTGTTCTGGAAAACGGCTCCCGTCGGTCCAACCGCCAGGAGGCGACCTAGCCGGCGGATTTGCTGAATGAGTGCCTCCTAATTTCAGTAGTCTAGTGGAGGGATTAGGCCCTAGAAATGGGTGGCTTGGCCGCTGTTCGCTGCAGCGGCTTTTTGTTTCTAATGGACGATCTCACTCCAGAAGGAGCGCAATCCAGCCAACCTGGTACGTCAGGGATTGGATATATGGATTTTAGCAGGGGCGCTTGGTTTCTGGGGATATTCTCGGTGCTCACTTTGGTTCTATCTGCCTGTGGTGGTGAGTCTGTGGTTACCGCTGCACCGGAGTCCTCACCATCCACCACAACGAGCCCGAATCTTGTCCCTACAGTGGCTTCGATAGAGTCCACATTTAGCTCTGAAGAAAAGGTATACCTGGAATCTGCAGATGAGGCGGAGCAGTTGGGTGACTAGAATTTTCAGGGACTCCGGGCAGTCTTCCGACAGACCTACGCGACACGAGAGGCCCAGCTAGCGGCTCTACTGGACGCGGGAGTGGGCACTCTCTTCACGGTCAAATTGGAGGCGTTGGAAGCCACACAGCCGGCGGATCGATTTGAAGAGGATCACCGCATTTGGATTGAAACGACTAGGAGATTGGCTGATCTGGATTCCAAAGCAGCCCGGGCGGTCCGGGACCAAGAAGTAGTCGAATTTGTTCTTATCAACGGCCAGTTCGCTGAAGTCGTGACTCGTAGCAGACTGGAACTGTCTTCGGCGTTTTGTGAACGGACTGCGACCAGGACCTCGGCAGCTGCCGCTAATTCGTGGCGAATTGGCGCAACTCCTTTCCGCTGTTGCGGAAAATATCAAGGTGCAATTAGAAGCAACGGTGTCCGGTGTCAACAGCTTGACCGTTCCAGACCAAATGTCCGCCGATCATGAGCGTCTTGAAGTATTTTTCAGCCGGGTGTCGGCTATCTTCGGGCAGGCAAAAACACTTTCGGAGTCCGGTGATCCTGGAGCAGCACAGCAAGAAATAATGGGAGTGGGTCTGTCTTTTTGCGAGGCAAGGCAAGGATTTGAATCCGGATAGTTTAAAGAGGCGGTCGCAGTTGTATTCCGGGGTCCTCCAGGGGCCTGTCGAGGGGAACCCTTCTAGAGACGCAAACATCCTCGGCGTTGTTGCTCCAAGTTCCCGTCGTTAATGCCCCTTGCCATCGGCACGCCCGTCTATTAACCTTTTACTCGGGTTACATGACCTTGGCTTGAGTCACTTGGCTTGAGTCAAGCGGTTGGGATGGGAGGTCCGTTAGATTGGCCAGTGAAGCTTACCGCGACTCCGGCGTGGACTTGGAGCGGATGGATGCCCTCAAAGAGCGAATCAAAGGGTTTGCCGCTACCACCCATGGGCCGGAGGTCCTGGATAGTACCGGCAGCTTTGCCGGGCTCTACCAATTGTCCGGCTTTAACGAGGCCGTCCTGGTTGCCAGCACCGACGGAGTCGGTACCAAGGTCAAGATCGCCGCACAACTAGGTCATTTTGAGTCGATCGGCCAAGATCTAGTGACGTTAAACGTTAACGATATTCTAACCAGGGGAGCCAGGCCTTTATTCTTTTTGGATTACCTTGCGTTCAGCCAAGTCGATCCCCAATCACTGGATGCTTTGATGCGAGGTGTGGCCTGGGGCTGCCGGGAAGTCGGATGCGCTTTGATTGGCGGTGAAACTGCACAGATGCCCCAAATCTACGAGGATGGTGAACTGGATTTGGCGGGATTTGTCGTTGGCGCGGTGGAACGTAGTCGCCTGTTGGAGTCCTCGAACATCCAAGAAGGAGATTGCCTGCTGGGAATACCGTCCAGCGGTCTTCATACCAATGGATTTTCGCTGGTTCGTAGGGTGTTTAATACCGATGACGACCCTTCCGTCCTCTTTCGCAGGTTCGATGGTCTGGAACACCAACTGGGGGAAGACCTGCTGGTGAGGCACCGCTGCTACTACCCGATGCTGGAGCCTGTGTTGGACTTGTTGACCGGTCTGGCCCATATAACGGGCGGTGGCCTCCCCGGGAAGCTCCCCGCCATATTACCCAGCGACCTGGCGGCTATCCTGACGCCGGATGCTTGGGAGGTGCCTCCGATCTTCCAATTGGTCCAACGGGAAGGAGCACTCAGTGACCGAGAAATGTTCCGCGTGTTTAACATGGGGTTGGGTATGGTAGCAGTCTGCCGAGAGTCGGAGGTGGCTGCCGTTCAGAGTCGACTGGGTGAAGCGGCCGTTGTAGGACGTATTGTACAGCGGTACGGTGATTCCCAAGTCGTCATTGACGGGATGGACAGCCTTTGAAAGCTATACTTAGCGTTTACGACAAGACGGGCGTCGTCGAATTCTCCCGTAAACTGGTGGCCGGAGGGTACGAACTAATTAGCACTGGGGGCACCCACAAATCGTTGACCGAAGGTGAGATTCCGGTAAAACAAGTGGCGGAGGTGACTGGCTCTTCTGAGATCCTGGACGGCCGGGTTAAGACCCTGCATCCGGTGATCCACGCCGGACTTTTAGCCCGAAGAGACTCAGCCGAGCATATCTCTGAGCTTGGCCGCCACGGCATTTC
>CAZYBD010000098.1:0-4135 GCA_964645515.1 uncultured Dehalococcoidia bacterium
TCACCATCACGAACCTGGGAGCCAATGACATCGATGGGTTTATCCCAATCATCAATCCGCCGCAGGTGGGTATTTTAAAGGTGGGGAGAGTCTTGGAGATGACGGTTATATCGGATGACCAGATCGGCAAAGGCACCACGATGTGCCTGAGTCTTACCTTCGATCACCGCATTGGCGATGGGGCCCCGGTCGCAGAATTCCTGCAGACCGTCAAAGGTCTGCAGGAAGACCCGTGGTGGATAGTGGGCTAGTCGGCCCGCGAGCTGGCCTAGGCAAACTTGGATGGCTAGCTGTTTGGGTCGATATGCTCTCGGCATTGCGGACGCATGCCGTGGGAGGTTGGAGGTTCATCGACCTTCTCGATATGGCTCGGCGTACCCACGATCACTTCTCTAATCCCCATGCCGACTTGTTACGGTCCCTGAGCCATATACCATTGCGGGAGTTGGCTCCCAACGTAGAACGGCTAGGTCGGTTTTGGGGTAGCCCGCCTGTTATACTGGCCTTGTCCCCTAATTCAACGGCCTTAACTAGCCTAAGGCCACGAGCCGCTACTTAATTGACATTCGATGAATTTTCTCTAGCTCCCGTTGTGCTCCAAGGGGTTGAGGCGGCGGGATTCACAGTACCCACCCCCATCCAACAGCAAGCCATTCCAGTAGCCATGAAAGGACGAGACGTCCTAGGCCTGGCGGAAACCGGAACCGGAAAGACCGCCGCGTTCCTGCTCCCAGTACTCGACCAGCTCGTTCGCGGAGAGCGTACTAGAGGTGTGCGGGTCTTGGTGTTGGAACCTACTCGAGAGCTGGCCGAGCAAGTAAACCAGGCAGTCAGCGTCTTGGGCCGGAATAGCCGAGCCCGCAGCACTGCAATTTACGGCGGGGTCAGCAAAATCCCTCAGCTGTACGAACTGCGCCGCGGGGTGGAAATGGTGGTTGCTTGTCCCGGGCGATTGTTGGACCACATCCAACAAGGCGACATCGACCTGTCCAAGGTCGAGTTTTTAGTGTTGGACGAAGCAGACACGATGTTGGACATGGGTTTTTTGCCGGACGTACGCCGTATCCTTGGTCATCTGCCTGCCAAGCGCCAATCGCTATTATTTTCGGCCACCATGCCCGAGGAGATAAGGAAGCTGGCGGTCAGTGTTCTGCAAGACCCGGAAATGATACAGATCGGGCGCATGGGCCCGGCTCGCACTGTATTTCACGCCCTGTACCCGGTTCCGGACAACCGTAAGAAATTGCTCCTTGCAGAGCTCCTAGTCCAAACGCCTACCGGACGGGCGCTGGTGTTCACCCGGACCAAGTTTCGGGCGAAAAATCTGGCCAGGGACTTGGCCAATCTGAACTTTCGGGTTTCGGCGCTACAAGGCAACCTTTCTCAGAATCGACGCCAACAGGCCATGGAGGGCTTTCGAACCGGGAAGTTCGACATCCTGGTGGCCACGGACATCGCTGCTCACGGCATCGACGTCCCGGAAGTTTCCCACGTTATTAATTTCGACATGCCCGACACTGTTGACGCCTATATCCACCGGATAGGGCGGACCGGCCGAGCCTTACAGGACGGAGAGGCCTTTACGTTGGCGACTCCGTCCGACGAGTCCATGGTGCGACAAGTCGAAAAGGCAATGAATGCTCCCCTTGAAGTACGGAGGTTGCCGGGGTTTGATTACGGAGACTTTTCTCCGGAGGAACAGTTTCTCAGGCGCCCCGGGTCGGCTTCGGGCAGTCGGTCGCCAGTCACATCAAACGGTCACTTGAGCTCCGGTCATAACAGAAAGCCCAAGTCGGCTCCGGCCAGTCAACTTCGCTCAGGCTCCAATGGTCGTTCGTCGTCGCGCTCACCGGTTAAGCCTCGTACCGGTCCGGCCCTTCAAGGCCAGCCGGGCGCAAACCGCCGGAATCTCCGTGGTCGTACCAACGGATCGGGGCGTCCAGTTTCCGGTCGCCCTGCCGGGGGCAACAAACCTGGTCAGTCGCCCCGGAGATCTCCTGGCGGAAGTTAGCTTGGGTGCCTAAGCGTTTATCTCCCCGGCCAGTCGATCGGAGCGCGTTAAGATATTGCCGCAGGTCCAGACTCGGGCGGCAAAGAACGGGACTGTCAACTGATACATGAAGCCGAGTAGCAACATAGAGGGAATCAGTCACGGCGTCAGCACAGCATGACCGATAGTCAGCTGCCGTGCCTGTCAGTAGCCACTGCGATTATGGCCACGGGCTCCCGCCCTCTAAGCATCCCAACCCTCTTTCGCAGATAGCGTTAGCGACCGTTCCGCACGCAACCCGCGCCTACAACTGCACCCACTAGCCGGAGAGGAATCGGCGATCGCCAGTTACGCCTGCGCCATAACCCTTTAGCATTTCGCTTGCAGTTACTCGCGATCGTGCCTCCCTATATGTATAATGAAGCACTTCTTCGCCGTGTGTAGCCTGGCCCGGGAAATGGGAGGAACGCTATGTCGACAGCAGGCAATATGTCTATGGAGGAATTCCAGTTATTGGCCGACCGGGCCGGTTTTGGCATGAGTCAGCAAGAGCTATTGGAACTGAAACCCATTTACGATATGTACGCCCAGTGGGCAGAACAGCTGCATGCCGTAGACCTAAGGGCTGAAGAGATAGTGCTGGAATTCCATCCAGATTGGCCAGGTCAGCTCTCGAACTGACCGGCGGCAATCTTCCTGTTAGGTAAGGCATGCCCGACCATTCAATAGCAGGGGCGGCAACATGACTAGTACCAACTTAGGGTTGTGCCATCTGACAATCAGAGAGGCCGGCGATTTAATCCTTAAAGGCGAACTATCGCCTGTGGAACTTACTAAGGCTTTCTTTGACCGTATCGAGCGGACCGATTCCAGCCTCCATTCGTTTATCACCCTGCTCCCCGAGCAGGCAATGCGGCAGGCAAGAACCGCTGAGGCAGAGATCCAGCGGGGTGATTACAAGGGTCGGCTCCACGGCATCCCGATAGCCCTGAAGGATTTGTACGACACGGCCGGCACCCGTACCACGGCGGGTTCCCGAGTTGACTTTGACCGTGTGCCAACCGAGGACGCCACCACCACCGTCCGCCTTGCGGCCGCTGGTTCGGTCCTCTTGGGCAAGCTGGCAATGCATGAGTTCGCTTTGGGGGGGCCGGACTGGACTACGCCTTTCGAACCGCCGCGCAACCCCTGGAACCTGGCCCACATCACTGGCGGGTCCAGCAGTGGCTCGGGCTCGGCGGTAGCGTCTGGCCAGTGCATGGGGGCTCTTGGTTCCTGCACCGGAGGCTCCATTCGGGGCCCGGCTTCATTGTGCGGTATCGTTGGCCTCAAGCCGACCTACGGAAGGGTGAGCCGGTTCGGTGTCGTACCCCTAAGCTGGTCCCAAGACCACTGTGGGCCAATGACTTGGACAGTGGAAGACACCGCTTATATGCTGCAGGTCATCGCCGGCTACGACCCGAAAGACCCTACTACCCGCCGAGCGCCGGTTCCGGACTATGCGCTGTCACTGACAGAGGATATGCGGGGTATGAAAATTGGGCTGCCTCGGCATTACTTCTTCGACCCGGATCCCAGTGTGAGTTCTGAAGTCGTATCTAGAGTGGAGCAAGCGGTCTCTGTACTACAAGAGTTGGGCGCTCAGGTCCAGGAAGTGACTTTGCCGAGCCTGGAACATGTCCGGGCCGCCAACCACGTGATAATGGTAACCGAGGCTTACGCTTTCCACGAGCCCAATCTGAAATCCCGCCCCCAAGATTTCGGCGAAATCGTTCGAGGACGGTTCCGCGTCGGTGGCATGCTGAAAGCCAGCGACTACTTGCAGGCGCAGCGGGTGCGCCACTGGTGCCGCTGGGATTTTGCCAATGCTCTGCGGGAAGTAGACCTGTTGGTAACTCCCACTATGACCCAGCCTGCGTCCGCCTTCGACGGCTACGAACCGACCAGCTCGTCACTGGGCCGCAGCTTTACTGCTCCCTTCAACGTCACTGGTCTTCCCGCCATATCCGTGCCCTGTGGGTTCACTGAAAACGGACTTCCTATCGGGATGCAAATAGCCGGCCGGCCTTTCGACGAACCGAGTGTGATTCAAGCGGCTTACACCTACCAGCAGCACGCTGGCTGGTTCCAAACCCGCCCTCCGGA
>CAZYBD010000099.1:0-2511 GCA_964645515.1 uncultured Dehalococcoidia bacterium
ACGGCGGCTACGACGCCCACTCCGGAGAAGTTCACACACACAACGCCAACTGGCAGGAAGTATCCAACGCGGTCGGTGATTTCATGAGCGACTTGCAGGAACACGGCCGGGAAGACGAGGTTACGATTTTGATCTTTACAGAGTTCGGTCGAAGGATCAAAGACAACGGCTCCGGCTGCGACCATGGTTCCGGCGGAGGCGCTTTCCTCGTCGGCGGAAACGTCAACGGCGGGCTTTACGGCGAATATCCGTCTCTGAAAGATACAGAACAGCTGGAAGGTGACCTCAAAGCCAACAATGACTTCCGGTCGACCTACACAGCGATCCTGGATGATATTTTCGAACTCGACGCCCCTTCGATTGTCAACGGCCAGTTCGAGCCCTTCAGCCTTATTAAATCTTAATTGGCCACACACCCAACGCTCTAGCAAGTTAATTACACCCGGGTAACGGGAGGAAAGATATGACTGGTTCGGCTACTGCAGAAAGTTCCGCCTTAATCGCCCACCTGCTGCGCAGGGCAGGGTTCGGGGCTACTCCAGATGAGTTGGAACACTACCTGTCCAAGGGCTACGAAGCGGCCGTAGAGGAACTTCTACAGCCAGAAAACCCCGATAGCCTTCCCGACGATTTAATCCGACGGTACCACCCCGAAATGTCCGAGTCGCGAGACCTCCAGAGCTCGGCCTCCAATTGGATGTACCGGATGATCACGACCCATTGCCCGATGGAAGAGAAGATCGCTCTCTTTTGGCACGGGCTGTTTGCCACCGGATACGCTAAGCTGAACCAGGCAAGGGTCCTCCTAAACCAGATCGACATGTTCCGCCGACAGGGCCTGGGCAGCTACCGCGAGTTGCTGGTCGAGTTATCCATGGACCCGGCCATGCTCCTTTGGTTGGACAATAACGACAACCACAAAGAAGCAATTAACGAGAACTACGGCCGTGAGCTATTGGAGCTCTTTGCCATGGGGATCGGTAATTACACCGAGGACGACGTCAAAGAAGGGTCGCGAGCCTTTACCGGATGGACATTGGCCAATGCCGAATACATGGCCATGAGGGCCTCTAAAGACTCCATATGGCCTTACAGCCGGATCGCGTGGCACTTCGAATTCCGGGACTCCGACCACGACGACGGAGAGAAGACTTTCCTGGGTGAGACCGGTAAGTTCAACGGCGAAGATATTATTGACATTATTGTCCGCCAGGATGCGACGGCGCGGTTCATATGCACCAGGTTGTTTCAGTTCTTCGCGGCGGATGATGTGTCCGAGGCCGGCGAGCGAATGATAAAGGAGATGATGCAAACCTACTTCGAGTCGAACTACGAAATGCGGTCGGTGCTGCGGACGTTGTTCACCTCCGACTATTTCAAGTCAGACGAGGCCAGGTACGCGCGGGTCAAAGGACCTGTAGAATTGATGGTGGGGGCCATACGGTTGGCCGGCAGTTACCGCCAACCCACATTGGGGATCGACACCATCACAAATCAGTCGTTTTTTATGGGCCAAGGGCTGCTCCAGCCGCCCACCGTAGAGGGATGGCACGAAGGCTCCGAGTGGATAGATAGCGGAGCTCTGGTGGAGCGGGTCAATTTCGTGGCTAGGGAACTAAGCGACGTGAACAAACCCGGCATCCGGTCAATCATTGACCGTTTGACCCAGGAAAACAACGGGCAACTGACCCCGGAGCAACTAGTCGACCGTTGTTTGGAACTGATAGGCCCAATGGAAGTTTCCGATTCCAGCAGGAACACACTCGTGGGATACGCCCGGCGCCAAGGTAACTTGAACCTCCAAGGGCACAAGGTCGGCGACGAGGCGGAACAGCGCGTCGGCAACATTCTGCGGCTAATGGCTTCTACCAGGGAGTTTCAGTTGGCCTAATCAACGCTGGCTTAACCGACAGGCACAATTCGCCGGGCCTATTCGATGGAGGGACCGTCTTGAGCACCCAAGCTGCGACAAATTCGATAACACTCGATTACCTGAAGACAATCGGAATAGTAAACAACGGATACAACGGCCGGGGCTTTGCTACTCCGTACGACTTGACGGTGGGCAAGGACGGTCGCATTTTTGTGTTGAATCGCTGCGACCCAGTCCGTGCACCTGCGGTGAGAGTCAGCATCTGCAATCTAGACGACGAATTCTTGGGTGAATTTGGCTACGGCAACGGGGCCGGAGATGGACAGATGGTCTGGCCGGTGGCCTTGGCTGTGGATTCCGAAGATCACGTCTACGTAACCGACGAACACAACAACCGGGTTTCGATCTACGACTCCTCCGGCAAATTCATCAGCAAATGGGGTACTGCGGGCTCGGGTCTATCCGAACTCAGCGGTCCGGCAGGCATTGCGATAGACCGAGACAACAACGTCTATATAGCAGACCAACACAACCACCGCATCCAGAAGTTCACCGCTGATGGGACTCATCTGCTGGGCTGGGGCGGGTTTGGTAGCTCCGAGGGGCAGTTTCGCCTACCGTGGGGAGTTGCCGTTGAC
>CAZYBD010000100.1:0-2685 GCA_964645515.1 uncultured Dehalococcoidia bacterium
CCGGAACCACTTTTCCTTGAGAGAAGGCTAGGATAGGGATGCCCACATCAAACACAGCCGTGCTTCTGGATAGCTTGTAACGTAATGCAGCTGTGGCAGCCTAGCGGGGCCGGTGTATAGGCTTGATGCCGCGGACGGAAGAAAGGCGGTCTTCGGCGAGACGGTCGGCAGCCTTAGAGGTGGGTATTGCCTCGCGTTTGGAGATAGCGATTACTTGCTCAACTATTTCGTAGACTCGCTCCGTCTTTTCCCGGGCTCGCTCCGGGTTGTAGTAGCCAGCCAATTCGGCCTCCACATTGATAATCCCGCCGCTATTTACGATGTAGTCCGGACCGTAAACAATGCCCCGCCGGTGCAATTCTTCTCCGTCCGCGTCGGTCATCAGCTGGTTGTTTGCACCGCCGACAACCACCTGGCATTTCAACTGAGGAATCGTGTCGACATTCAGTACACCGCCCAAGGCGCAAGGCGAGAAGATGTCGCAGTCGACATTGTAAATCGAGTCGGAAGTAACGACTTCCAGTCCCAATTCTTTGGCCCGTTCCAGAGCGTCAGGATAAACGTCCGTGACCACCAGCCGGGCATTTTCTTTTACCAGGTGATGAGCGGTGTGGGTGGCGACCTTGCCAAAGCCCTGCATCGCAACGGTCTTGCCGTTGAGTGAATCAGATCCCCACGCCTCTCGAGCGCAGGCCTTCATACCCATATAAATCCCCAGTCCGGTCATCACCGAGGTATCACCACTACCCCCCGCCGTGGTGGGCAACCCGAGCACGTAATCGGTCTCTTGTTTGACATATTCCAGGTCGCGACCAGTGGTGCCCACATCGGTGGTGGTGAGGTATCGTCCACCCAGGGTATCTACGAACCGTCCGAAAGCCCGCAGCATAGCCTCGGTCTTATCAGCGTAGGGATCGGCGATAATCACAGCCTTGCCACCGCCCAGGGGCAGGTCCGCCGCGGCCGATTTGTAAGTCATAGCGCGGGACAAACGCAACGCATCCCACATGGCTTCCTCTTCGGACTCGTAGGTCCACATGCGCGTACCGCCGGCGGCGGGGCCCAAGGTCGTGTCGTGGATGGCGATTATTGCTTTCAGGCGGGACCCGGAGTCGGAGATCATCATCACCTGCTCGTGACCCTCGTCGCTCATCTGGTCAATAATTTCCATGTCTTGGAGAACTCCCTATCTCGACTTGTCCAGAGCGTATCCAGTTTGGCAGCGTCTCTACGTCCGTCGCACTGGGTCCAACCTTCGCTGCAAATCCGCAATAGTCACAATAGCGATGATGCGCACCGGATTGAAACAGTCCGCCTTGTCGACAATTATAGCCGGGGGTACCAGGAAATAACTCCTTCATGCCAACCGCTCAATCTGGGAAACCGAAAACCGGGCGCTTGATAGCGTCGAATGCTACAATTCTGATCTGCTATAGTCATAATTAGGCGCCAGCCACCAAACCTAGCCGGAGGAAATTGATGCCTCAGCAATACTCCAGTGCTCCGGAAATGTCCATCGACCCGGGCAAGACCTACTCCGCTACTGTACAGACCAACAAGGGATCCATGACGTTGAACCTCTTCGCAGCGGAGGCCCCCCTCACCGTGAATAACTTCGTTTTTCTGGCCCGTGAGGGATTTTACGAAAATGGTAAATTCCACCGGGTGATCAAAGATTTTATGATCCAGGGCGGCTGCCCCACCGGTGACGGCACCGGAGGCCCCGGTTACCGCTTCGCGGACGAATCTGTGACCCGCCCTTACGTTAAGGGAACCCTGGCAATGGCCAACGCTGGGCCCAACACCAACGGCAGCCAATTCTTCATCGTACACGGGGTGAACGTGGGCCTACCGCCCAACTACACCATCTTCGGGCAACTCACCTCCGGTGAAGACGTCTTAGACTCGCTGGCCAATTCTCCGGTAACCAGAGGGGGCGGCGGTGAAGCCTCAACTCCCACGGAGGTGCTGCAAATCACTAATGTGGAGATCACCGAGGCATAGGTAGGGTTCAGCTATCGCCCAGTAGATTGAACGGGGGGCTCGGGCCCAGGCGCCACCATCTTGGCTGGAGTCTTGGAGTATAGCAGGCAAGCGGCCTCTACCATACTCTAACCCGTCAGGATTAAGAAGGCGGGAGTTTAATTGCCCCGGACGTCCCGCATTCAGACGGCGAACAGGGCGGCCGCCAGCAGAAGAATGTTCATGAGCACGGTGGATAACCCTAATATCGTGCCGGAGGCAGTTGTTTCAAAGTAGTCGATCCGGATGGTCACGGTCAGAGGGTTGCGTTCGCCAAATCCCACACCAAAGACTACGACTGGGCTCAGTACCGTTGGTATCCCTAAGAATTAGACATGCTTGCACGATACCTCGCTGGCGGAAGCTAACCAAGGCCGTTGAAAGAGAACAGAAGACTAGCGGAGTTACCTATCCCGTCCGCCGGGTACGGGCGGCATCCAGCCACAACTGGTAGACCCGGTTCTTGGGCAATCCGTAGGCTGCAGCTGCTTGAGCGACAGCGTCTTTGGACCGCACCCCAGAATCCCTTAGCCCCGACAGCAAAAGCTGGACTTCTGCATTTATTTCATCGGAGCCCGTTCCTGGGCTCGTTTCGCTATCCGGACCCGCCCCAGCAACCAGCAGCACGAACTCGCCTCGGGGCACAACGAAATGCTCCAGGGC
>CAZYBD010000101.1:0-17216 GCA_964645515.1 uncultured Dehalococcoidia bacterium
CCTGGCTATGGGCCTGCTCCAGATGATAAAACTCGCCCTGGTAATCGAAGGGGGCGGTCTCGGTCCAGATCTTACGCAATACATCCATAAACTCGTCGGTGCGGCGGTACCTGGAGTCATGATCTAGCCAATCGCCGTCGCGCCGTTGTTCCTCGCCGCTGCCACCGGTGATCACATGCAGCGCGATGCGACCACCAGTTAATTGGTCCAAGGATGCCGCATGCCTGGCCGCCAATGTCGGGGCCATGAACCCCGCGCGGTGCGCAATGAGGTATCCCAAGGTCGCGGTCCGGGTAGCGGCGTAACCAGCGACCGCAAAGCCATCGGCAGTGGCCGAGGAATAGCCCAGGAGCACTTTGTCGAATCCGCTGGCTTCGTGGGTCTGAGCAAACTCGGTAATGTACTCAGGATCTATGCCTGATGGGATCTCATCGGCAGGATTGATGCCGCCGCCGAATAGGCTGACTGTGACCCCTTGGGACGAGTCTCGCTCGCGGTTTACGCCGATCATACCGATGATTTCGATGGGTAACATGCTATCCCCGCCGGTGTATTAGCGCGGCCGAGTCTGCTGTGGGGCCGAGTATATCACGGGGTGGCCCGGACTTCTCCCAGCAAAAACTCTCACCGGTACTTCGCCATTTAATCTAAGCATTTGCAAGCTGACGGCCGATAGTTAAGTATGCTCAAAGTTGATGATTACGTTAATGCTTGTTTAGTGTCCAGCAATGTCTTTAATTTGAGTTGACGATAAGCAAAGATTCGTTCTATATCTCGTCGGACCAATAATTTGTCGATGCCGCTTCCTCCAGGAACCTTGTAATTCACGGTATCTCTAACCAAGGTGCGTTCTCCTGATGCACGGAATTCATGTATATGCTCCCAATGGCGATACGGACCTTTGTTCTGTACATCCACGAAAAGGCTTGGAGGGTGCCATTTGATAATCTCTGATTGCCACGCAATTGGGACCCTATGAACACGCAGTCTGTAATCTATGGTGGCTCCCAGACCAATGCCTAGCGGTTGAGGCGAAACAATATTGAAATTTAACCAGTCAGGAGTGAGTTCTTCCAAGTTCGAGGGGTCTGCGAAAAACTCGAATACCTTATCGATAGGCATATCAACCCACATCTCGGTTTGGAATCTCCTCAGACCGCTCTGAGTAGCTTGACGTCTATTGATAAGGTCTCGTAATGCTTGATTAAGAGTGGAGAACCGGTATTCGTAGCCACTATTACCGCTTATTGCTCGACGACTAGACGTTAATTCACACGACATCTCACCCATAACAGATCTAAGCAGAAATCCAGGAATCTGGAACACCCTAGGCCGACTTAACACCTTGGCTAAAGCGTTTGCAAATTCGGCCTGGGTGACCTCCTCCGGAGCGACTGAGTTTATCGCAACTCTTGGTGAGTCGGTTTTTAGAGAGTGCTTGATCATCCCTACAGCGTCGTCTATGTGAATCCACGGCCACCATTGAGACCCGCTTCCGAATTTTAATCCTAAGCCTAATTGCCAAGGCAGCAATAACTGTTTTAAGGCTCCTCCGCGATCACTCAGAATCAATCCGAATCTGAGCGACGTACTGCGAATTCCTGCGTTAATTAGCGGCTCCAAACTACGCTCCAAACTATCTACCACGTCCGCTAGGAAACCTTTACCACCCTCTGAAGACTCAGTCAGCTTTTCATCCCCTCGGTCGCCGTAATAACCCACGGCACTAGCGGACACTACCTTCAAAGGAGGTGTCTCCATGGTCTTTAAAGCCGAAACTAGGTTATACGTGCTCACCACACGGCTTTGAAGAATTCGGTTTTTCTTTTTTTTAGTCCACCTCCCTTGAATAGACTCACCTGCCAGGTGGACAACAGCATCTGATTCATGCAGGCTTTCCGCAGGCGGAATTCCTTCAGAAGAGTCCCAGTGGAATACATCAACGTCTAGTGGAAGGATTCCTTTCGCATTCTGAACGTCCCTTGTAAGAACAACGACTGAATCCCCGTCAATGAGGAGTTGGGATATCAAGGCCTTTCCAAGAAGCCCTGTTCCTCCCGTGACTACTATTTTCATATACTGATGTTTTTAGTGCCGTTCACGGCTGCCCCATCCATCGACGGTAGATGCACCTTATCAAATTATTTCTTCTATTGTATTAAATCTTTAAGCACATCAATATTTTGACGAGCGCACACCTGAACTCAGGTTCTCGACAAAGGGGACTTCGTCGCCAGCGTGCGGTACCATTCGGAAGAGATCCTAGAAATTCGGTCAAAGTGCCGCCCCCTATTGGAGACTACTCTAGGACGGCACATGACGCGAATCGCCAGGTTGGACGTGACATAGAACTACTATGAGGAATTCCGCCTGTTGTTGGCGGAATTCTCGCAAGCCCTCATCGACAGGTTCGACTAGACAATCCAAGATAAGATCGCCTTGAAAACGCCAGGCGCTTGGTCGCCCACAACACCAGACCGTAGTATCCAAGAAATAGGTCAGGCCCGCTCGTGAGGAACCGACCTGCCTGCAAGTCGCCATGAGCTCGTCGAAGGGCCGGATCATGCCTGGAGCAACTAGGTCTCACTCCGCTCAGTAACAGGGGCCAGCAGCCGTGTCGAGACGACGTGACTCAATCCCACCATCAGCGGAACTGCAAGAGCATATACGGCCACCGACACTGAATGCCCCGCCGGCCAGGCTAGGACTGGTAATGCGATCAGAAAAAGGGCTAGTGGGACGATGGCACGCCTGGTGTAGTACAGAATCACCAGGCCCAACGCACCGACCGGCAGACCGACCAGCGGAAGAGTGGCGATCAATACTCCCACGGCGGTAGCTGCGCCCCGGCCACCACGAAATTTCATATGCACCGGCCAGTTATGCCCAGCAAGGGCCAGGCCACCGGCCATCATTTCCATGCCGGTATTGTCGGTCAATACCCGCACCATTACCACCACCACCGCACCCTTGATAATGTCGACGGCGCCCACGGCCAGCCCTGCACGCGCGCCCACATTGCGAAAAACGTTGGCTGCCCCGCTGTTGAAGTCCCCCACACTGCGGATGTCGCGACCCAAAATGTAGCGGGTTACTAGGTAGGCGGTCGGAATTCCACCTATGGCGTATGAGAGGGCTCCCAGGATAATCCAGGTCAATCCGTCCCAGAGCACGTTATATAGCCTCTACCGCAAATAAGCGCCCTGTTACTAAAGCGCCTATCTTTCGGGTCATCGTTTGAGCGGACCGATCGGCCGGTTTTAGGCGTGTACCAACTTGGGCACCACACCCGTACACCAGTGCAGATAATTGGGGTTACGCCCGAAGACCACATCGAAGTACATATTTTGCAGCCGCGTAGAAATGGGGCCGGGCTTCCCATCTGCTATTGCGCGGCTGTCCAGCGAGACCACCGGGGTAAGATGGGCGGCGGTGCCGCTGAGGAATACCTCATCGGCCATGTAGAGCTCACTACGGTCGATGCGCCGGTTGACCAACTACAGGCCCAGCTCAGCTTGGGCTAATTGGGAGACCGTCTCACGAGTGATTCCGGGTAGGGCGTTATCTTCCGGGGAAGGTGTAACGAGCTTGCCACCGGTAACCATGAACAGGTTCTCTCCCGATCCCTCGGCAACGTGGCCATCTTGGTTCAGGAGAATGGCCTCATCAAAACCACCCAACGTGGCCTCGGTCTTAGCCAGAATGCTGTTCACGTAAGTGCCAGAGGCTTTGATCTGAGTGGGGATCATTGTGTCGTCCATCCGCCGCCAAGACGCAGTACAGCAATGCAATACGTCGGTACCCAAATAGTTGCCAAAGGGCACCGAAATCAGCGTGAAATCGCTGGCCAGATCCTGCAGCTTTAGGTTGGCAACCACCTCGGCGCTCTTATAAGCCAAAGGCCGGATGTAAATGTCGGACTGGTGGCCGTTTCGCTCCACCAAGTCCACCGTGATCTGGCATAGTTCGTCCGCAGAATAGGGGATGTCCAGCAGCAATATCTTGCAACCCCGGAGAAAACGCTCGTAATGCTCGCGAAGACGGAAAATGTACATGGTCCCTTTTTGTTCGTTCCAGTTACCCCGGATTCCTTCGAACACACCCGTACCGTAGTGCAGGGCGTGGGTCATCACGCTTACCCGAGCATCCTCCAGCGCCACCACCCCGCCTTTGAAGAAGGCGAAAAGTTGTTGGTTGCCGTCGGCGGAGGATTTCTTCGTGCTCAATTCAGGTCCCCTTTCCTAAGAATCAGTGCTAGATTATAATCGGGAGGCTTAAGCTAGCACAACCTGTGCCAGATAGGGGGCCTCGGCCTCCTCGATGTACTCCCAACCGCAAGGCTACCTGGACCGCCAGCAAATCGTTCCTGTCAGAGTCCGCTATGATTATTGGATCAACTTGGAATTCAGGGTGGTCTTGGATATTCTAAACCCTATTGCAGAGGTCATGATCTCGCGGCCGACCGCATCCAACGACGATCCCGTAGTGCTGCGGCTAGCTTACCGTTCCATCAGCGTCCCGTCCGCGGCCGCTATGGAAACGGGGGTTGGCGCAACACGAATCCAGGATCGCGAGCACCGTGTTTACGGTGATCCATCACAGCAGCAAGACCTCGTCCTTCGCTGTTCCTCTGGAACGGGTTCACCATCAGCGGCCGTGGTCTCAGTAGGACAGGACAACCCCTTCTGGCACCTCGATCTAGAATGCTGGACCGATTGGAGGCGAGAGACGGGCCATCGGAAGTGTCCCCCATCATCCGCGACGATGATATCGAGTTCGTCACCTCCGGTTCGACAATCTGGGCTAGAACCGAAGGCTGACGCCCATCTATAAACCCGGTTTCATTCCAATGATTGTCCCGGGTCAACACCGGGTCCAGGGTCGCGTTCATGTATACTTGGGTGCGGTGGCCGGCTAACGCTAGGTCAGCTGAAAACACTAGAGTCCGAGGAGTTTTCGCCAATTGACTGTTGCGGTAAGAAACGACGAGCGTAGCTGGGATGAAGCACGCCCTACCAACATCACGGTGGGCTACCAAAAGTTCGCCGAGGGTTCCGCGTTAATTGAAATGGGAGCCACCAGGGTGCTGTGTTCGGCATCTCTGGACGAACGGGTACCTGCGTTCTTGCGAGGACAGGGCAAAGGCTGGGTTACCGCCGAATACTCAATGCTGCCCCGCGCCACGAACACACGGACCTCGAGGGAACGGGACTCAGGACACGTCAGTGGACGCTCTCAGGAAATACAAAGACTGATCGGCCGTTCTCTGCGGGCCGTCACCGACCTAGAGGCACTGGGGGAACGAACCGTGCAGATCGACTGCGACGTGATCCAAGCCGACGGCGGCACCCGAACGGCTGCCATCACTGGAGCTTACGTGGCGCTCTTCCAGGCGCTGGACATGCTGGTCAAACAACGAATCCTGCCCCAGTCACCGCTTGTCTGTCCGGTGGCCGCCATCAGTGTTGGCATTCTGGGAGGCAATCTGCTGCTGGACCTCTGTTACGATGAGGACTTTGCCGCGGAGGTCGATTTCAACGTGGTACTGACAGCAGACGGTGGCTTGGTGGAGCTGCAAGGAGCCACTGAGGCAAGGCCCTTCCAACGCCAACAGGTAGCCGAGGTAATTGCGTTGGCGTATCGAGGGCTAGAACCGATTTTTCGGGTCCAGCAAGAAGCAATCGGTAGCCTGTAGAGAGTTGAAATCGGTTCCTGATTGATTTTATCCTTTCACGGTGACCCGTCCTCCAAATAGCGTTTTATCGTCCAGTCTGTTGGGCAGTACGCTCATAACCGCGCTTTTTTCGGCCGTGCTGATGGTCGGATGCGGCGGCACAACTGCAATCCCTACCGCGACCGAAAGCCCGGAAATACCGGCTTCAGCTGCACCGGCCACGCTGACGTCTACCCAGCCGGTGCCCGCCACAGACTCACCAACGGCTCTAGCGACCTCCGCCCCCACCCGATCGTTCCAGCCGCCAAACATTGCAGACACGGTGGATCGCGTCCGTCCGGCGGTAGTGTCCATCGTTGCAGAGATACCTACTCAGGATATCTTCGGGCGCCGCGGTTCCCAGTTCGGCAGTGGCACCGGGGTAATATTCGACACCGACGGTCTCGTGCTAACCAACAACCACGTAATCCAGGGCGCCGAAAATATAACCATTACTATGGACGACGGCAGCCAAACCACCGCCACTTTACTAGGCGGCGACCGGCTTTCAGACTTGGCCGTACTCCGGATCCCGGGCAACGAGCACCCGTTCTTGCCGTTGGATCAGGAACGCAGCTTGCGAGTAGGGGAGTGGGTTATTGCCATTGGAAACGCCCTGGCCCTACCCGGTGGCCCTACCGTTACCGTGGGTGTCGTTTCAGCGTTGGGCCGCTCCATAGAGTCGGCGCCGGGCGTAACCCTCTATGACCTGATCCAGACGGACACACCCATCAACCCGGGTAACAGCGGAGGCCCGCTACTGGACCTGAACGGCAACCTGATCGGCATTAACACCGCCGTCCTTCGCAAAGAATCATCGGGGGCCAGGGTGGAGGGCATCGGGTTCGCCATCGATATCGAGACCGCCATAGAAGTCTCCCGCCAGTTGGTCAACCTGGGCCGGATTCGTTGGGCCTGGATGGGAGTGTTGCTGGCCGATCTGGTCCCCGAGGTAGCCGCCCAGTTGGGCCTACCCATACGGGAAGGGGTAGTTATCTCCCGGATCGTTATTGAGGGTCCGTCGGCGCGCGCAGGTATCCAGCCGGGCGACGTTGTGACGACCATCGGCGGACACAATGTCGCCACGGTCTCCGACCTAACTCGGCTATTAAGGCAGGAGTTCGAGGCCGGCCAGACGGTGGAAGTCGAAGTCTTCCGTAACGAGGAGGGCGGCGGCTCCAACCGCATATTCCAACTACAGTTTGGAGAGCGCCCGCAGGAGTAAGCAAGCCCCAAAAGTCCATTCCCCCTCCCAGGACGAAGGGGCTTTAGGGACGATGTAGCGCGCTACCTGGCCTCGTTGCCGTCTACATCCAGGTGGACGATGGGCAAGTCCAGTTCGTTCAGTCCACGCTCAACTTCCTGCCTGTCTCCGACTACCAAGATCTTCAGCTGGTCGGGACGAATCCAGTCCTGTACGGCGCGGTGGATGTCCTCCAATGTCAGCTCCTCAATCGACGGTCGCACCGTATGGAAGTAGTTATCTGGCAGGTTGAACTGCACCAACTGTAGGAGCTGGCCTAACACCGACCCCGGACGTTCAAAGCTAGCCGGATACCCTCGGAGCACCCCGTCTTTAGCGCCGTCCAGCTCTTCTTGGGTGATGGGACGGTCGCTTCGCACTTCGTTGAACTCCTTGAGAGTCTCGATGACTGACTCCTTGGTGGCCTCGGTCTGTACCGAGCCGCCAGCCAACAATAACGAGGCGTGTTGGTACCACTGGATATGAGATTGGTACCCATAGCTGTAGCCTTTGTCCTGCCTTAGGTTTTGGTTTAAGCGAGCCGAGAACTGTCCACCAAAGGCGTAATTGGCCATAGTCAGACCGAAATAGTCAGGGTGGCGCCGGGGTATGGTCGTATGCATTGCCCGGATCACCGACTGTGGCGCCCCCGGCCGGTCAACCAAGTAGATGACGACCGGGGGATGAGTCCCTTCTGGAGCCGAAGCGGGGCCGATGTCTCCACCGCCTGACCAGCGGCCAAATATATCCTCTGCCCTCTTAACAACCTCATTCACGTCAATGTCGCCAACCACGATTAGCTCAGAGCCGGACGGCCCATAGTCCCGGGCAAACTGGTGCAGAATATCGTCGCGAGTCATAGCCTCCACCGAAGCTTCAGTACCGGCAATGGCGTGCCCGTAGCCGGTGGACCTGTTGTATACCAGACCCGACATCAACTGCTCAGCAACCACGTTGGGCTCATCTTTTCCACGGCGCAGGTCAGTCAGGTGCTCACGCCGGACCCGCTCCAACTCATGGTCAGGGAAGGTCGAGTTGAGGAGGACGTCTGCCGCCAGTTCCAACCCGGTGCCCCAATGCTTGGTCAGAGTTTCGGCGGACAGTAAGGCGTATTCGCGGCGCCCATCTATGGACAGCCTGGAACCAATAAACTCGAACGCCGCCGCGATCTCCTGGCTGGATTTGCTGGCGGTCCCTTCGGCCAACATCTGGGCGGTAAAGCCGGCCAGGCCGGGGAGGTTTTCTGGGTCTTTGAGCGCCCCGGCCTTCAGCATCAACCCGAAAGACACTATGGGCATACCGCGCTGTTCCACCACAGTCACGCCCAGGCCGTTGGGCAAGCTGGTACGATTGGGAGTAGGCGGAGTGAAGTCGGGCTCCCGGCTGGGCCTAGGCATGATGTTGCGATCTACGTCGCTGACGGCGGGGGCCAACGTAGGTTCGGGCAAGACCTTCAACCGGACCTGCCTATCTCCAAGATAGGTCTCGGCGACACGGACAATGTCTTCCCGTTGGACTTCTAGGTATCGGTCCAAACTGGTATTTATGAGTTCCGGATTGGACTCGAAAACGTTGAAGTGGTTGAGTTGGTCGGCGCGGCCGCCAAACCCGCCGATTCTGGCCAGTTGGCGGAAGTGACTGGACTCGATTCGGTTCTTGACCCGAGTGATCTCGTCGTCGGTGGGCGGCTCTTTTTGGAATTTGTCGAACTCGTCCTCCACGGCCGCTGCCAGCTCGTCGAGGTCATGGCCATCGGCCGCGGTGACCTGCGCGACCAGTTGCCCAGAAATTTCCGATGGCATGTAGTGCAACGAGGCACTCTGGGCAATCTGTTTCTCGTAGACCAAAGAACGATGCAGCCGGGAGGTCAGGCCATCGGCCATGATGGCTTCGAAGATTTCCAGCGGCGCGGCGTCAGGGTCGCCTTCGGGGGGCGCCGGATAGGCCACATAGAGTCGGGGCAGCGTGACCTTGTCCCGCATTTCCATCTCGACGCGGCCGGCCAGCGGAGAGTCCTGACGGCCAATTCTTGGTACTGGTTCACCAGGCTCAAGGTCGCCAAAATAGCGGTTTACCAATTCTAGCGCCTCGGCAGAAGAGAAGTCGCCAGCGATAGACAAGCTGGCGTTAGAGGGCGAATAAAAGCGTTGAAAAAAATCTTTTACGTCATCGAGGCTGGCGGCGTCCAGATCCTCCTGGGATCCTATAGTCATCCAGTGATAGGGATGGGGCAGAGGGAAGAGGGCCTCTTGGAGATGCCAGTAGGCCATGCCGTAAGGCCGGTTTTCATAGGACTGGCGCCGCTCGTTTTTCACCACATCTCTCTGGACATCGAACCGCTGTTGGTCCAGGGCATCCAAGAGGAACCCCATGCGGTCAGCTTCCAGCCAGAGAGCGAGTTCCAGGTAGTTGGAGGGGACGTCTTCCCAGTAATTGGTGCGGTCCGGCGTGGTCGAACCGTTCAAGTTAGCGCCCGCTTTTTGTAACGGTTCAAAGTGGCTGCGATTGTGGTGTTTGGAGCCCTCAAACATTACGTGTTCGAAAAGGTGAGCGAAGCCAGTGCGCCCCATCTCCTCATTTTTCGAGCCCACGTGGTACCAAATATTGACAGCAACCAGAGGAATCGAATGGTCTTCATGAAGTATCAAGTCCATACCGTTGGAAAGGCGGAGCTTATCGAAAGAGATGGTTACCATGTAATCAATCCTTGTCCGTTGTCTTTGTGAGACCAAAGCCATCTTAATGATGGCCAACATCGTTGTAAACAAATGCCTGGACGGGGCCGAGGGGAGCTAAATTTGACTAATATACAGGCCTTGGCGCGATTACCAGGGTCTCTATATTCACTCGGACCACTTGAAGGATGGCGACGAACTACGCGCTAGGGGAGTGGTTGAAGTAGTTGTCATCATCCCGCATGGGCAGCGGTGAATTGTTGAGGTTTTTCGAGATTTCCTCAGTGTCCCAGAGCTTGGAGAACTTGAGGGCACGCGGGCAATGACTGTAGGCCTCATCTACCTCTACCAACATGCCTTGAAGGTGCTTGGAGTTGTCGTCGAGTTCATAAAGCGAAAGCTCGATGTTCTGCCGTTCCAACTCATCCTTCGATACGACAGTCGCCCTGCCGTTAACTCGAACGGTGTCGTTTACGCCAGGGATAAAGAAGATGAGTCCGACGTGAGGGTTGCCATCGACATTCTGGTACGACTGGAAGAGCTTGTTTCCGGCCACGTCCGGGAACAGCAAGTGCTTCTCATCCAACACCTTTACGAAACCTGGTTTGCCTCCCTTGGGGGAAGCGTCGCAATTTCCTTGGGAGTCGGTGGTGGCCATGACCGCAAAGGGGGCGTTGCGCACGAATTCCTGGATCCAGGGAGGAAGATGCCCCTTGAGCTTGGTCACGGCCCGTCCGGACGGGAAACCAAACTGGCTATGGAAACGGCTGTCCACAACTGACTCTTCGGTCGTTGTCATCGCTACCTGCTCCTCACCTGAAAGTTGGTCTTGATTCTAAAGATACTTGGCAGTATCGGCAAGAAAAGACGTTAAGCAAACGACCGTCCTTGAGGCGCGAGCCCCGGCTGGACGATCAATTCTTCTATAGCATCCGCCAGCGTCCGGCAGTCGGGCAGCAGGCGCAGGCCAATCCGGACGCATTCGGGCAGTCCGAAGGAAGTACAGTCCCGCACGACCAGGCTTCTCTTCAACAACTGAGTTCTCCAGGCAGTTGCATTGCCCACAGCCACCAGAAGAAAGTTAGCCTCGGAGTGCAGTACGTTAAGGCCCATCACACTCAGTCGAGGGGCCAGGAATTCTTTGGACTCAAACACGGTTTTTCTGGCAAGGGGAAGATAGGCGGTGTCGACGAGGGCAGCAATCCCGGCGCGTTGGGCCAGACTGTTTACGCTCCAATCGGGTTGAAGCGCTCTAAGGCGGTCAATCAACCTTTGCGGGCCGATCGCATACCCCAACCGCAGCCCTGTCAGAGCGTAGTTTTTGGTCATAGACCGGACGAGAACCACGTTGTCCCGCTCCAGCAAGGAAATTGAGTCCCAGGGACCGGGCACGAAGGACAGATAAGCCTCGTCGACGACAATAAAGCCTCCGGCCCGGCCTGCCTCCTCAGCCAGGACGTTCAGTTCTTGCCGGTCCAGGTACACTCCGGTGGGGTTGTTAGGGCTGCAGACGAAGATTACATTGGGCGCTTCCGCCTGGATGCGACCGACCAACTTGTTCAGGTCCCAGTGGAAGCCGGCATCTGGACGCGCCTCCAACGAGACGACCCTTGCGCCCGCTGCCCGGCACGCGCCCGCGTACTCCCCGTAGGTCGGCGTCAGCAAAAATGCCTTGGCCGGGCCCACCGCCCGGCCGGACAGGTAGGCCCTCGCAATTAGGTGGAAAATTTCGGTGGAGCCGTTGCCCACTTGAATCCGGTCTATGGGAATTTGGAACCCTGGAGTGGATACATGCCGGGAGATCGCCTCCCTCAACTCCAGACATTCCGGATCTGGATAGGTCGCTAGGTCTACACTCTGCATGGCCTCCCAGACGCCTTTGGGGGGGCCAATGGGGCTGATACTGGCGCTGAAATCCAAGACATCCTCGGAGCGCAGGCCCAGCATACGGAGTTCGGCCGTAGTAATCGAGCCGTGCACCGGCCTGGAATCGGCGTCCTTTTGGCTATCGAGGTTATGTCCTTCGGTGTTAGTTTCCATATCCGGTCTGTTGCTAGAAGATTCCAATCCTGGCGTAGACGATGACTAGGGCCACAACCAATCCGAACGCGGCGACGAGGTACATGCTCTGCACAGCCCGGGTAATATCCTGAGACTCCAAGGCTCTGGTGGACTCGCCCAGAACATAACCCCCTTCCGAACTCACCTTTTCCAATTGGACTCCCAAAGCACCAGCCATGCCGCTCATGGCCCATCCGGCATTGGGGCTTTGAGTACGCCCGTGATCACGCCACATGATACGCCAGGCGGCCCGAGCCTGCTGCCCCGGTAGTAGAGCGCTGGCGCCCACCAGCAACAGCCCGCTGAACCGGGCCGGGGCCAGGTTCAGCAGGTCGTCCAAACGGGCTGGGACCTTGCCCAAATATTCGTAGGCTCCCCGGTAACCTATCATGCTATCCAGAGTGTTGACGGCGCGGTAGGCGAAGGCGCCTGGGAGTCCGAACAGTGCAAAAGCCAACCAGGGTCCGAGGAAGCTGTCGCTAATGTTTTCAGACACAGACTCGACAGTGGCGGCGGTCGCTTGCTGGGCGGTGAGCCCGGAGGGGTCGCGGCTCACCAGGGCCGGCATTTGGGCGCGGGCCCCTTGAATATCGCCTCGGTCCAGGTGCCAGCGGGCTTTGGCCGCCTCTCGGTGCAACATGCGAATGGAAAACGTCGATTTCAGCGAGATTCCACCCACGAAGATGTAAGCGACGATGTGAACGCTCTTGAGGCCTTCGGCTGCAAAATACGCTGCCGCACCCCATAGACCTGCAACCAGCAGTGTTATTATCGCCCCGGCGACGACACCGGTGACTCCATGACGGGGGGCGACTCTCTCCAAGACAGCGGTCATCCGGCCCATCCAAACAGTAGGGTGGGCCCAGGGGGGTGGCTCCCCCAACGCCAAGTCCAACGCCACAGCTAACGCCAGTACCGCCAGTTCTTCGTAGCCGAACCACATGATCAGTGGAACCTCTGAACATACCCGGTGGGTAACGTCCTTTCGACAAGCTCAGGACGGACGGCGAACCATCTGATTAGTCGGAATCGGCCCAAGTATAAGCCCTTCGAAAAATCGCGGGCCATCAGAAGCGATCCAACAGATCTGGTAAAGGCTCAAGCCACTCGTAGGACGCCAGACCCACGGCGGCGGTCAGGAGCGCCACCTCTGAAACTTCGTTGATCGCGCCGTAGGTATCTCCGGTCAGTCCACCCAACACCCTGGCCATGGCCCACCCTAACAGCAGCGCCAGAAATGTCACGCCAACCAGCAGCCCGAGCCCGGCAAACCCACCCAGCAGAAAGGACGCTGCCAAGACGATTATCGCAGCCGTCAGCGTGGCCAACTTGGCCCCGCCTTGATGAAAAGGCGACCCTAGTCCCTGGTTTCTGGAGTAGGGGAAGGCCCCGACTGCGACAACCATGGCCCACCGAGAGATGGCAGGAAATAGGATCAGGGCCCATTCTTTGCCCGAATCGTCCAGGTCCAGCAGGGCGACCAAGGCCCCGTATTTCAGAACCAGAACAGCCACTCCGCCCGCCACACCAAAGGAGCCGACGTTAGAGTCCTTCATGATTTCCAGCCGGCGTTCACGGGTATAACCGCCAAAGACGCCGTCGCAGACGTCCATAAGGCCATCCAAATGCAGAGCGCGAGTGCAGGCCACAGTCGCGGCCAGTAAGATTGCCGCCGTTAAGTGCAGGGGAAAAACCCTGGACGCACCTTCCTCTATGCCCACCAAGAGTATCCCAAGCAGCAGTCCCACTGCCGGGTAGAACGCCCGAGAGTCGCTGATATCCCGTTGGTTAAGGTGAAAGCTGGGCCAGACTGGGGCCAATGTCAAGAAGCTAAGCGCCACCCGCAAGGGGTTTAGCCAGAATGAGACCAACGGCACCGGATTCAGTGGACGGCCTCGTTGACCACTTCGTCGCTAACACTGTCGTCAAGCCGTACCGACACCCTGGCTTCGGAGAAAGTTGCTATGCCCGAAAGACACTTGGCGGAAGCTTCGATAATGTGCATGGCCAAGGCGGCACCTGTGCCCTCACCGAGCCTCATTCCCATATGTAGCAAAGGCTCCAGTTTCATGGCCTTCAAGGCGATGTGATGCCCCGGCTCCACCGATTGGTGAGAGGCGATAAACCGGTGCCGTACCTGGGGCGCGATGGCAAAAGCAATTAGAGCGGCCGCGCCAGAGATGAAGCCATCGATTACCAATGGTCTTTGCCCCGCAGCGGCGCCCAGCATTACTCCGGCCAGCACTCCGATCTCGAAGCCGCCGACCTTGGCTAGCACATCCAGGCCGTCCTTGGGGTCAGGCCGATTCACTTCAATGGCCTGCCGCACTACCGATGCCTTATGTGCCAGAGTATTGTCGTCTATACCTGTTCCGCGACCAGTAGTCAGATCGGGGTCGGTACCGGTAATGACTGAAATGATGGCGCTGGAGGGCGTGGTATTCCCTATACCCATATCACCGCAAGCAATCAGATCGACGCCCTCAGCAATCTGCTCCCGACAAGTCTCTATCCCGGTTTCCAGGCACTGAACCGCCTGCTCAGCGGTCATCGCCGGGCCGGTAGCGATATTTCCGGTGCCGCGGCCTATTTTGACAGGTCGGAGTGATGGATGGGACGGCAGGTCTGAGGCAACACCGGCATCTAGAACCACGATTTCGGCGCCCGCGTGTTTGGCCAGCACATTGATGGCAGCCCCGCCGCTGAGGAAGTTCAATACCATCGCCGGAGTTACGTCCTGAGGGTAGGCACTAACACCTTCAGCCACCACGCCGTGATCAGCGGCGGCCAGCACGACAGATTTTCGCCGGATAGACGGCACCGCTTGCCCGAAGATACCGGCCAGGGTAACCGACAAGTCTTCCAGGCGTCCCAGACTGCCATGTGGCTTGGTGAGGGTGTCCTGGCGGGCGCGCGCAGCGGCCATGGCCGTTTCATCTAGCACCGCAATTTGCTCAACAGTCTCGTCAACCAATTTAGAAATGACCATCTAAAACTCGACCCCTGGTTGCGCTTTGATGCCTTGCTGGTACGGGTGTTTGATCACCTGCATCTCGGTGACCAGGTCGGCGAATTCGACAAGGTCTTCCGGGGCATTGCGGCCGGTGATTATCACGTGGAGCATTTCGGGCCGGTTCTTCAAAACTCCAATTACCTCATCCACCGGGACCCAGCCGTAGTGCATAGGGTAGGTAAACTCGTCCAAAACCACCAAGTCATACTCCCCGGCGGCGATCACTTCTTTGCAATCCTCCCAATGTGCCCGTGCCAAATCGGCGGTCTGCTCCAGGTCCTTGGACCGCCAGGTGAAGCCGTCTCCCATGGCCCGCATTGTGATCCCCATTTTCTGGGCCGCTCGCTGCTCACCGAAGTTTGCCGTGGAATGCTTGATGAACTGAAGCATGATTACCTTCATGTCTCGTCCCCAAGCCCGCAGCAGCAACCCCATTGCAGCGGTGGTCTTGCCCTTGCCTTTGCCGGTATTGACGATTACCAGCCCCTTGTTAATGCGCGGCCCTTTGACAGACTGCGGTCCCTCGCTTTCGGCGCTCTCCGGAGTAGTGATAGACGTAGGCTCGGTGTAGCTCAAAATTTCCCTACTTCAGGCCTCCGGACGCTGCAGGGCGATTCTTTTATCGATATCGGGCACAGGTTTCTACGAACCGAGGCGCTAGGTGTTGGTTGCTGCCGAGATGGATATGGACGTAGGAAGCCCAGACACTGCCGGACCGAAAACCATCCGGTCTGCCTTGTTGGTCGACCACTTTATACACCGACTCTTCCGGGGTGGGCGGCCGTTCCAGTGTAGACCAGTGGAACTCGTGGCCCCGGACTCTCTGGCCCATCTTGAGTACCGGGTTATCAGAGCAAGATTCGACTTCGTGGTAACCCAAGGTCAATCGGCTTTTCGACATGGCGGAAACAGCAGGAATGAGACCCACCATAGGGTGGGTCTCACCATCTAGATCGTACAGGCTGCGACCAAGGTACATAAGGCCGCCGCATTCGGCGTAGACCGTCACCCCTTGCCCCGCCGCACGGCGAATGGCTTCATGCATGGGGGTGTTCTCCGAAAGCTGGGAGGCGAACAGTTCCGGGAAGCCGCCTCCCAGGTATAGACCGGTTACACCTTCCGGTAGGGCGTAGTCTTCCATAGGGCTGAAGGGGACCAACTCAGCGCCCCAGGCCTCCAACAGATCTAGGGTGTCCTGATAGTAGAAGTTAAACGCCTTATCCTGCCCTACGCCGATGGTCGCGCGGACCGGAGTTGGTCCGTCCGGGTAGACCTGGTTGCTCGCAGGAGGGGTTTTGGCCGATGCTGCCAACCGGGCGACCTTACCGACATCGATTGTCTCCTCTACCTGTTGGATTACGGCTTCGTACCACTCTCTGGCCACTGTTCCTTCTACTGTGGGGACCAGGCCTAGGTGACGTTCCGGCTGCACTAACGCGTCCGCTCTGGGGAGATACCCCAGCACCGGTATTCCTGTGGTAGCCTCGATCTGAGGTTTACAGAAATCCAGGTGCCTAGGCCCACCTACGCCGTTCAAGATAACGCCGGCGATACGAAGACCGGGATCAAACTTCTGGTAACCCAGCACCTCTGCGGCAACGCTGCGGGCGACCTTGGCAGCATCGGCGACCAAGATTACTGGGGCGCCCAGCAACTTGGCCAGGTCCGCCGTTGAGCCCTCTTCACTCAGACTGGAGTGTCCGTCGAAGACGCCCATAACGCCCTCAATGACGGATATTTGGCGTTTGGCCGCAGCCCTGTCGAACAGTTCGAGCACGGTATCACGAGGAAGCAGCCAAGTGTCCAGGTTGCGGCTGGGCACACCGCAGGCAATCTGGTGATAGGAAGGGTCGATGTAGTCAGGACCTGCCTTGAACGGCTGAACCGAGTAGCCGCGGCGGGTGAGGGCGCCCATGATACCGGTGGCGATGGTGGTTTTCCCTACCCCACTACGGACCCCAGCAATAACTACTGTCGGAGGCATCGAATAACGCCCTTTCCGGTGGTTTTTATTTCTATTCTCTTCGGCAGGGTGAGGGTCGAGCTTATTGGCCTACCCGGCAATGGGAAAGGCCTCGCCATACTTTTCGATCAAGCCCATGAAATGATGGTGCCGATGCGGGTTGGTCTCTTCGTTCTCCGACTTCCTCAAATACACCCGCAATAGCGGTTGTGCTTCTGCATCCAACAGCCAAAGGGAGTAGCTAGGCAATCCTCGGTCGTTAGTGGCGTGGATCAGCTTGGCTGATTTCACCAGGTTCATTCTGAGATGCAGGTGGGTCCCGCCTTCGGCCAAGAAGGTGACGGTTTCTCCGTCCTCGATAAAGCGCAGGTCATCGAACGTAGTGTAGACCTCAGCCGTGGTAGCCACATTTGAAAGCATCAATACAACTTCGGCGAAACCAGCTTGACCCTCTTCCAGTAGCTGCCGCAGCATGGATACCCCTCCACGAACGGTCTAGTGAATCCCAAAAACAAATGAGCCGGGCTGGGGCCAGGCTCAATGATCGT
>CAZYBD010000102.1:0-5781 GCA_964645515.1 uncultured Dehalococcoidia bacterium
GGGCTATAAATACTGGCCCAATCTGGACACGACAGGCCGCTTGTCATGAATGAGAGCGCTGGCTGATTCCCGAATTTATCACCGGTTTCACACTATGTTTCGCCGCGTCTTCCAAGCCGCCCTCCCCTGAGCTAGAATAGCCGCAAGATCTCGGAACACAGCGGAGGGTGGCTATGTCTGGAATCTGGCCCGGTGAAACACAGTGCGTGGCGATGCTTGGGTTCGACATTGACGGAGTCACTTCGTGGATCAACCGTGACCCTTCCTTCGCGAACCATCCCAGTCTAATGTCGATGGCCGAATACGGGCCTGCCGTGGCCACGCCGCGGATCCTCGACATGCTGGACCAGTACTCTATTCTCGCCAGCTTCTACATTCCCGGATACGTAGCGGAGAATTACTCCGGGCTGGTCAAGGAAATCGCCGACCGGGGGCACGAGGTGGCCCACCACGGCTACATGCACGAGCCTCCGTCCACTTTGTCCCGGGAACAAGAAGACGGAGTTCTCAGACAGGGAATCGACATTTTGGGTGGCATCACCGGCGAGCAGCCCCTAGGGTACCGCTCTCCCAGTTGGGAATTGAGTGAGCATTCCCTAGACCTACTCATTTCCCACGGGTTCGTTTACGACACCAGCTTGATGGGCGATGATGCGCCGTACATGCAGGCTTCCCCCAATACCGGAGAAGAAATTGTCGAAATCCCCATCCACTGGCTTCTCGACGACGCCCCCAACTTCGTTTACGCCCCGGTAGCCAACCGTATGGGGCCCATGCGAAACCCCGACGAGGTCTATGGCACCTGGGCCTCCGAGTTCGAGGGGCTTTACCGCTACGGACGGGCCTACACGTTAACGATGCACCCCCAATATGTGGGTCGGCCCGGTCGCCTTTTGATGCTGGAACGGCTCATCAACCACATCAACACCTTCCCCAACGTTGAGTGGATGCGAGCGATCGACGTCGCCAACATGTGGACCAAGAAATAAATTCATTACCTGTGCTCATCGCCGATTAGAGTCTGTCAGCCCACACAGCGATGAGATGTCACCCATTGGGTAGGGAGTCCAATGCCGAAAGTGCACGACCGAGGCGGCTGGCCCACCGATGAGCCCATCGATCAGAGCGGTCACAATCTGATGGACTGGGAACGGCGGGTCGATGCAATGCGCGGCGTGCTGGGTGAAAAGGGTTACGTGGGCGTGGATGCGCTCCGCCGCGCCATCGAAGGACTGGATAAGGAGCAGTACGAGTCCCTTAGCTACTACGAGCGCTGGACGGAGGCGATGGAGACGCTGCTGATCGAAAAAAATGTGTTGACCGCCCAGGAGATCGACCGCAAGGCCACCCAACTCGAACGGGACGGAGCGTAGATATAGCCCGCGCTACGGTCAAATTCCAAATGGGAGACAGCGTGCGGGTGAAAACCGGTACCCCGCCGACGCATTTTCGAACCCCGGAATACGTCCAAGGGAAGCAGGGGCACGTGGAATCGTTATGCGGTATATTCCCCAATCCCGAGTCGTTGGCCCACGGCGGCAACGGGGAACCGTGCATCCCTCTCTATCGGGTCATCTTCAACCAGACCGATTTGTGGAGTGACTATACAGGCCCGGCGGCCGACCACCTATTGATGGATATCTACGAAAATTGGCTCGATTCTGCGTCTTAAATAGCAAGGGCCTATGAGCATTGAAGACCACGGGCACCCGGACACCAGCACATCCCAGTTGAGCCCCTATGCCGGGCGCTCTCGTGCCATTGAGGCTCTATTGGTGGAGAAAGGGATTCTGACCGCGGAGGAAATCCAGGACTTCGTGGACAGTGTAGAGTCTCGATCGCCGGCCGAGGGCGCCAGAATTGTGGCCCATGCCTGGGCCGACCTAGAGTTCAAGTCTCGTTTGCTTGCAGACCCTCACGCAGCATTGGACGAACTGGGCTACAAACTGCCGGAGACTACACCGAAGATTTCGGTGGTAGAAAATACAGAATCCGTTCATTACCTGGTGGTCTGTACGCTCTGTTCCTGCTACCCTCGGGCCCTTTTAGGACGCCCGCCCGACTGGTACAAAAGTCTTGCCTACCGCTCCAAAGCAGTCAACGACCCGCGCGGAGTCATGAAGGAGTTCGGTACGCAGATCTCAGAGGGTAGGGAAGTGCGAGTGCTGGACAGCACCGCCGACCTGCGCTACCTGGTGCTGCCCAGGCGGCCGGCCGGCACCGAAGGAGTAGGCGAGGTCGAGTTGGCCCAACTGGTGACGCGAGACAGCATGATCGGTATCACCGAGGCTCGGGCGCCTCGTGAGATTCCAACAGGCCAGTCCAATTAATCAGGGCGGGCCAACAAGGCGCCTTGGAGATCACCCAGCAGTCCTTCTACCTCTGTGATACGTTGGTCGTCGCCCAGCCCTCCAATGCGCAACGGGGTGATGGACACGCAGTTGTTCTTTAGAGCACCGATGTCAGTATCTTCATTGGGCAGTTCGTTGTTAGGCCGGTTGCGGGCAATCCAGTAACGCTTTTCGTTCATGCCGCTTTCCAAACGCACGGACTCACCGTAGGAACGGTTACCCAGTCGGGTTACTTTGACGCCGGCCACACGGTCAAAGGCCACGTTAGGTATGTTTACGTTTAAAAACAACTCCGCCGGTGGTTCTTCTTTGATCTTTCGGCTCAACATTTCCAGGACGCTTTCGGCGATCTCGTATTTGGGATCGTTGACAGAGGCCACCGAGATGGCAATGGTGGAGAAGCCTCTTACAAACCCCTGCACAGCACCCCCGACCGTTCCCGACACCATGACGTCCCAGCCTACGTTGGAGCCGGAGTTTACGCCAGAGACCACCAAGTCGACGGCGCCGACGACATTCTCCAAAGCCAGGATACAACAGTCGCCGGGAGTCCCCTCTGCCGAATATGCCGTAACCGGATGAAGCCCTTCTTCCAGGGACTGAGACTCAAACTCAGGTTCCAACCGCCAAGGACTCACCCTGACCGGGGCGTGCAGTGTCAACGCGGCACCAATTCCGCTCTGCTGGCGGTCCGGCGCCAATACAAAAACTTCCCCGACCTTCCGCACAGCCCTGACAGCCGCCCATAAGCCGGGGGAGGCGATTCCATCGTCATTGATAACAAGGATTTTCATTGGCTTATCGTCCAAATGGACCTCCGGTGGCACCGGCGCGTATTGTAGCAGCAGGTGGATCTAATCTCAAAAGAACGAGGAGCCTTCCCAAGAAGGAGCCAGCATTGTCCGTCCCCAAATCAAAGACAAGCCCGGCCAGTCATTCCGGACACGTGGCGTAGAAACCCTGTCCCCCTCCAACGGAAAGGGACACTGTCTTTCGCAGGTTGTCGAAAACTACATAGGGGCGGGTTTTAGACCCGCCCCTATGTACCTGCTGGATGAACAGTGTTCCTAGTGGTGAGTCAGGCCGACTGCGTGGAACAGGGCGTGCTTTAACTCGATGGCAGCCATCGCCCGCCGGTATTCTGCCGAAGCGTAGATGTCGCCAATGGTGTCGGTTTCCAGATCGTCCGCCACGCGATCTGCAGCGGCGGCAATCACGTCCTGAGTAAGTTGCTGTCCCACCAGTGCATCTTCCACCGACGGCACCCGCATCGGCTTGGGAACCGCGCCTCCCACAGCTATGCTGGCAGCGGTACACCGGCTACCTTCCCCCAAGGTGACTACTACGGCGGCTCCAACCACCGCGAAGTGCGTAGCGGGGTGGGCCATCTTGGCGTATTCCGCCACCTGGTTCGACTGCAACACCGGCACGTCCACCCCGGTGAGAATCTCGTTCTCTTCCAAGGCGGTCGTGAACGCGCCAGTGAAAAATTCGCTGGCTGTCATTGTGCGGGAGCCGCGGCTTACCAGTCCTCCCTGGCCGCTGATGTTAAACCGTGCGTTCAGCGCCGTCAGAACCGTTGGCAGGTCCGAAGCCGGATCCGCATGGGAAACATTGCCACCAATGGTGCCGCGGTTGCGAACTGCCGGGTCACCAACACCTCCCGCCGCCTCGGCCAGCATTTCGCACGACTCGTGGACTTGACGCGAGGAGGCGATCTCCGCATGGGTGGTCAGCGAGCCAATACGGATAGTCCCGCCATCGACTTCTACGCCCTTCAGCTCTTGGATACCACCAATGTCGACCACCACCGTGGGCCGCGCCAACCGCAGTTTGAGCAGTGGGATCAGACTCTGCCCCCCGGCCAGCACTTTGGCTTCGCTGTTGTTGTTGAGGATCTGGACGGCCTCAGATACGGAACTGGGCTTCTGGTAATCGAAATTCGATCCAAACATCGCTTAGCTCCCCTGCTGGTGGATGGCCCGCCAAACCTTTTCCGGGGTTATCGGCATATTGATACTGGTAACGCCCAACGGCCTTAGCGCATCTATCACAGCGTTGTAAATCGTTACGGTAGAGGCGATGGTGCCAGTTTCCCCGATGCCTTTCACTCCCAACGGGTTGTGGGGAGAGGGAGTCTCTGAAGAAAGGGTCTCGATGTCCGGCACCAAGTGGGCCTAGGGCAGGGCGTAGTCCATCATCGAACCGGTCAGCAACTGCCCATCCTCCGAATAAGCCGCACCCTCCCAAAGCGCTTGCCCGGCGCCCTGGACCACTCCACCGTGGACTTGACCCTCTACGATCATCGGGTTTACCTGAGGTCCGCAGTCATCCACCGCCACGTATCGCTTAAGCTCAACCAGGCCGTTGTCGGCATCCACAGTCACCACAGCCACGTGGGCGCCAAACGGGTAGGTGAAGTTAGGAGGGTCATAGAAAGCCGAGGCCTCCAGGCCCGGCTCCAGACCATCGGGCATGTTCCAGGCCAAGTTGGCCATCAGGGCGACGTCTTGGATGGTCTTACTCTGGTCGGGGGACCCTCGGACGAAGAACTTGCCGTCTTCGTACTCGATGTCCGCTTCGGCCGCTTCCAAGAGGTGAGCGGCCAACGTCCGGGCTTTTTCCTTGATCTTCCTGGCGGTGAGGGCAACGGCGGCGCCGCCAACCACCGTGGTTCGGCTTCCGTAGGTGCCCCAGCCCATGGGCGTATTGGCAGTATCTCCGTGGTACACGTCCACGTCATCGGTCGCAACGCCCAGTTCATCCGCAACCAGTTGAGCGAAGGTAGTCTCCTCCCCCTGTCCATGGGGACTGGTGCCAACGTAAACACCGACTTTGCCGGACGGTGTGAACCGAATGGTAGCTGCTTCCCAAAGACCGGCACCAAATCCCACCGCACCAGCAACCTGTGATGGCCCCAGACCGCAGATTTCGCAGTAGCAGGAAACGCCGATCCCAATGTACTCATTTCGTTCCCTGGCACTGGCCTGCTCTTGGCGTAGTTGCTGATAGTTGACGTGCTCTAAGGCCATGTTCAGTGACAGCTCGTAGTCGCCACTGTCGTAGGTCAGTCCGGTGGCCACATCGTGCCCGTCTTCAAACTTGGGGATCAGGTTCTTGCGGCGGAGCTCCACAGGGTCCACTCCCAGCTCGGCAGCCAACAGGTCGACCATACGCTCGACCAAGAAGGTGGCCTCGGGACGGCCTGCACCACGGTACAGGTCTACGGGAGTGGTATTGGTAAACACGCCATAGACGTCAGCCTTCACGTTAGGGATGCCATAGGGCCCACTGTACATGAGACCATGCAGTATGGTTGGGATACCAGTGGCGGCCGTTGAGAGATAAGCCCCCATGCCAGCGTAGACCACCGAGCGAAGTCCGGTGATTTTCCCCTCTCGGGTGGCCGCGATCTCCACATATTCAGTGT
>CAZYBD010000103.1:0-7432 GCA_964645515.1 uncultured Dehalococcoidia bacterium
TTAAAAACAATAAAGCAAAAGGAATTGATGTTATAATAAACAATAATAAAAGACCAAACATTGAAACTTCCAAACCTATAAAAGAATACCAAAGCAAAAGAGGACCAGCAATAACAAAGGGCGGTACCAGTCTCAGACCACCCTGTCGGATCTCGAACAGCAGCTATATCTAGCCATGGGGAGATCGAAATTGACTAACGCCGGACGGATTGTAGACCTTAAAGCCTATCCCATCTCTTACCCGGTACCGCCCGGCGATACCGTAGCTATGAGCCTCGGACGCTTCGTTAAGAGAGATGCCGTCGTTGTTAAAGTCACGACGGAAGACGGGATCGTCGGTTATGGAGAGTCACACCACGCCGAGCCCCGAGCACGGTGGCTCATTTAGTGGATAATGCCCTCCGGCAGCTGGTGATCGGCTTGGACGCGTACGACGTGGTGGGTGTCTGGGAGCGCTTTTACCAGATGCAACTGGCCGGCCCCGGTATGGGCGCTGGTGCCTCGATTGCCATGAGCGGCATTGACCTGGCGCTGTGGGACATTCGCGGCAAGGCGGTAGGTTGGCCTCTTTACCGGCTCTTGGGCGGTGTGTCTCGGTCCATCCCGGCCTACGCTGGAGGGGCGTCCTTAGGTTATCAGGAACCTGGGGCGCTGATTGAAGAATCCCAGGCACAAGTTGAGGCCGGCTACAAGGCGTTGAAACTCAGGGTGGGTGATAGACTTGATAGAGACATGGAACGGGTAACCGCCGTTCGAGAGGCTCTTGGTCCCGATATGACCATCCTAGTGGACGCCAACACCGGGTACTCGGTTCACGATGCATCGCAGGCCATGGTTCAGTTGGAGGCCCTGGAAGTCGGCTGGCTGGAAGAACCGTTCCCGCCTCACGACTACCGCAGTTACGCCACAGTTGCCGCTTATAGCCGTGTTCCGTTGGCGGCCGGAGAGAATATCTACACCCGTTTCGAGTTTAACAGAGTGATCGACGACGGCTCCATACGGGTGCTGCAACCTGACCTGTCCAAGACCGGAGGGTTCACCGAAGCGCTGCGCATTGCCGCCATGGCGTCTGCCTGGAAACTGCCCATTAACCCGCATACCTCAATGACGGGCCTCAACATGGCAGCTTCCATCCACTTTCTGGCAGCGATCGGCAACGGAGGCTATTTCGAGGGAGATGTCTCCAAGAACAACCTGTTCCGCGATCAACTGGTGAGCACGCCCTACACTTTGGACTCGGACGGTTGTGTCAGGCCTCAGGAGGGGCCAGGGTTGGGGTTGGAGGTGGACGAGGATTTTCTCGCCAGCCACCCGTTCATCGAAGGTCCTATGCTCGTTTGATAGGGGAACGCTCTTTTCTGATGAACCAGATCAACCCCGCTGGTGCTGAGCTCGTCGAAGGACCCGTAATTACAAGATGATTGTGCTGGGTATCGACCCGGGCACGTTGCGTATGGGCTACGGAGTGGTCGCGGAAGGGAGTAGGTTGGAATCTGTCGATCACGGCGTTATTGCCTTGCCCTCCGGTATGTCGTTAGAGCAACGCCTTTACCAGCTACACACGCACATGTTGAACCTTATTGCTATCTTTCGGCCGGAGGCAGTGGCGGTGGAGGCGCCCTTTGTAGGTCGCGGTGAACGCAGTTTTCCGGGGTCCTCGTTGGCCATTGGTCAAGCTCAGGCAGTGGTGTTTATAGGGGCGGCTAGCCAGGGGAGCTCTCTCTTCAAGTACGCTCCGGCTCAGGTAAAGCTGGCAGTGGCGGACTACGGTGCCGCCACTAAAGAACAAATACGACAGATTGTGGCCGCGACCTTGGAACTGTCCGAAGAACCGGAATCGGATGCGGCTGACGCCCTTGCGGTTGGCGTGTGTCACTTGCTCCAAGGACGCGCCGGTTCCGCTCTGGGGCAGGAAATTCCTCCTGGCATGGAGCGCTAGGTCATGTCTGAAGGTGTAAGGCAGAGACACCCGAAATGATCGTTACTGTCCGCGGCATACTTGAAACCGCTGGGCCTGACTGGATCCATGTGCGCATCGGCGGTATCTCCCTCCAGGTTTTCATGCCGGCCAATGCGGTCGTGCGCTTGGGAGTGCCCGGAGATGAGGTCTTACTTCACACGCACCTGCGCATCCGCGACGAGCAGCCAGTTTTATTTGGGTTCCCGGACGCGACCTCCTTGCATCTGTTTTCCCTGCTCACCGGGGTGGCTGGGGTCGGGCCTCGCCTAGGACTGTCGCTGCTATCGGCGTTGGAACCAGCCAGTTTGCAAATGGCCGTGGTTGCTGGTGACGTGACGGCCCTTGCTTCAGCGCCCGGTGTGGGCCGACGGACGGCCAGCCGCATTGTCCTGGAATTGAAAGGCAAGATAGAGTCCAGCGAATTGACCGACGCAGCCGTCCTGCCCGATGGCGATAACGAGGTGGTGGCGGCGTTATCGGCCTTGGGCTACACGCCCTCCGAATCCAAGACGGCGTTGGAAAATGTGCCCCAGTCCGATGCCGCAAGCGTCGAAGAGCGGATCCGCCTGGCCCTGCAACAGTTCGCTTCTCGGAGCTAGGGGTCTGTTCTCCTCGCAGGATACGATGACCAACCTGAACTGGGATGCCTCGCATTGGTGCCAACGATTGTTGTGGCGTGGGCCGGGTGCGATTCAGATACCGACGTCGATAGAAAAGGACCTGCCGGAAGCTGACCCTTTACCCGAAGGCGCGGAGCCCTGAGGTGCTATAGTGCTCGGGTGCCCTGTGAGGTCACCGACTTATCGGCGGCCATAGGAGGTGCGCTGCTGATATAGAGGATCAAGGTGGCGTTATTCCAAGGACCCGACGGACAAACTTAAAGATATAGACTCTATAGTATTTATATGAGGGAGGGAGGCGACGTTACGCTCACAGGGGGGTAACGGGATGAAATCCCGGAGTATCCAGACCAAGGGGGACGCAGTCATATACTGCCTGCAAGTAAACTCAACGCGTGAATTCAACTGTTTCTTTGGCCTCTACTATAATCTCGTGGACCAAGGAAGGTGATTATTGGTGGAGTAAAGAAGCCCAGAGTTTCACCCTGATCTGGACCAGGTGGTTCTATCTCGTACCCTGCTTGTTCCCTCTCCATCGATGGGGAAGGTTAGGTAATGGGTGAAACACCCAGGATGACCCTGTAGGGCACATTACAGCACTAGCGTACAGCACCCCGGCGGATGCAGCGTTCAGGGAGTCCAGATATAATAGGATTCTAGCTAAATGCCCGGAAAAGGGAAATGACTACCTACGCTCGTGGGAAAAAATGGGGCGACGCCGGCAAGGCGATAACCGAGACCCGAAACTCTGGTTCCCAACTGGAGGATCGGCAGTTTGAGTTGGTCGCAGAATTTAGCATGACCGGAGATCAGCCAAACGCTGTTTCGGGTCTTGCAGAAGGGATCAAGGAAGGGGTTAACCGCCAGAGCCTCATGGGGGTCACCGGCAGTGGCAAGACTTTCACCATGGCCAATGTCATACAGCAGGTCCAACGACCCACGCTGGTGATGGCGCACAACAAGACCCTAGCTGCTCAGTTGGCCTCTGAGTTCAAAGAGTTTTTCCCCAATAACGCAGTCGAGTACTTTGTCTCCTACTACGATTACTACCAGCCTGAGGCTTATGTTCCGCAGTCCGACACATATATCGAAAAAGACTCCAGTGTAAACGAAGAGTTGGACAAACTGCGGCTTTCGGCTACGACCTCGCTACTGACCCGCCGGGATGTGTTGATAGTTGCCTCAGTGTCGTGCATATACGGCCTGGGCGACCCTAGTGACTATTTTCATTTGGTGGCCCAGGTCAGGGTCGGTGAGATTCGCAATCGGAACCAACTGGCACGCCAGTTGGTCGAGATGCAGTACGAACGAAACGATCTGGACCTGACGCGGGCCAAATTCCGAATCCGAGGTGACGTCCTTGAATTGGTTCCGGCGTACGAAGAAGCGGCCGTGCGCATACAGTTCTTTGGCGATGAGGTTGAACGCATCGTACAGGTCGACCCCCTGACCGGTGAAATGCTGGCTGACCTGCCCCAAGTGGCCATTTACCCGGCCAAACACTTCGTAACTTCCAAAGAGAAGCTAGAACTGGCGGTAGTGGGAATCAAAGTAGAGTTGGAACAGCGACTCAAGATGCTGCGGGATGTCGGTAAAATCTTGGAAGCAGCCCGTCTGGAGAGCCGGACTAACTACGATTTGGAAATGCTCCAAGAAACGGGCTTCTGCTCCGGGATCGAAAATTACGCACGTCACTTATCGCAACGTGCGGAGGGCAGTGCGCCGTGGACGCTTTTGGATTATTTCCCGGATGATTACTTAATGTTCGTCGACGAATCTCACATGACCTTGCCCCAGGTGAGGGGAATGTACCATGGCGACGTTGCCAGAAAGAAGACGCTGGTGGAATTTGGGTTCCGGTTGCCATCGGCGTTAGATAATCGTCCTCTTAACTTCGACGAGTACGAAAATCACATCAACCAAGTAGTCTACGTATCGGCCACGCCGGGCCCATTTGAGTTGAAGCACAGCCGCGAGGTGGTAGAGCAGGTTATCAGACCCACGGGTTTGCTGGACCCCACCGTCGAGGTCAAACCCACCGAAGGGCAGATAGACGACTTGTTGGCCAATATCAAGGAGCGCGTCGACCAGGCGGAACGAGTGCTGGTGACCACGTTGACCAAGCGGATGGCCGAAGAACTTGCCGACTACCTGTCGGAGATGGGCATCCGCAACACGTATCTACACTCCGACATCCAGACCCTGGACCGCATCGAGATCCTGCGGGACCTACGCCTGGGTGTCTATGACGTAATTGTCGGCATCAACCTCCTGCGTGAGGGCCTGGACCTGCCAGAGGTGAGTCTGGTGGCCATCCTGGACGCCGACAAGGAAGGCTACTTGCGTTCGCAGACATCTATTATCCAGACCATAGGACGCGCCGCCCGTCACGCCAATGGGCACGTCATTATGTACGCTGACAAAATCACCGACTCGATGAAGATGGCTATCGACGAGACTAACCGTCGACGCGGCATACAGACCAACTATAACAAACAACGCGGTATAGAGCCTCAGAGCATCCAGAAACAGGTCCACGACATCACTGAGGGGATCAAGGCTATCGCCGAAAACAGGGCCCGCTACAACGTGGTTCGAAAGGAAATGTCACGTGCGGATATGTTCAAGGTGGTCAAGGACCTGGAAGTACAGATGAAGGAAGCCGCCAAGGGGCTCCAGTTCGATAAAGCAGCCCAGTTCCGCGATGAAATCTTCGAGCTCCGCCGCCTGCTGACCCTAGAAGAAAAGACACTTTCGTCTGCAGGGCTTAGCTCGGAGGATAGCGACGGCTAGGCCCGTCTCATAGTTTTAACGGGCGGTGCGTGACCTATTCCTTGCTTATAGTGACCGTGTCGGATCATTTTTCCTCAGCACCAGTCCTTGGACAGGCACAGGGCGAACGCAATCTTTGAGCAGCTAGTTACTCCTCCTCTCTTCTATAACAAACGCTCGATCCTCAGAAAGGCTATAGGTCGGGTATTCCCATTGAAACCGACGTGTATGGCCCACCAACGGCCTTGGTAAGATGTCCTTGGCCAGTCATATCTTCGGCAACGAGAACATCTCCAGCTAGGAAGTGCCGGACTGAGCCATCCGCCACCGAGACCTCCATCTGCCCACTCACAACAATCAGGTATTGGCGCCTGCTTGGATTGTGCCATTCTACGGGCTGATCCAGTACGCTCCGCCGGAATACTAGGTCCTCCCCTGGTTTGGTAGCGATGCGTTGAACGTCGGACTCTGGTAGACCTAGGTCCTCAAAGTGGGATTGACCATCATCTCCGGTATAAATTCTCACCAACATATCTGAACTCGCTCTAATCTGTGTGAATGAACTGGGACTGTTAGCACACTACCCTGCCTCCACCAGGCGGTGCAGCCTCTCTAAGAGGGCGGCGTTCTCCTCAACGCTGAAGTTGTCGACCGTTGCGATCGCCTCGCCGGTGGTGCCGTCCACCGCACCCGCTTCGACTAAACTCCGAATTATCCGGGTCTCGCGTTCCAGCGACGGCAATAGGTTCTTTGTCGCTAGCAGGGAGAGCGCAGCCACCAGTCCGTAACCGCCCCAGTTGGACACGCTGGCGATGATCAGTTGGTCGACGGTCACCACCGCAGGGAGGTCCGGCAGGCTGTCGACAGTGGGGATTACATCCGCCAGGTTACCCATCCCGATCTCGTTACCTCCGTCGCCGATACCCACCGACGGCACTCTACCGTCAAACATGTAATCCAACCGGGCTGTCTGCTGCGATATGTCACTGGATCGCATGTTGAGGTAGGCATCGTCCCTGTTACGCCCACAGCGTTCTATTGAGATTAGCAATGCGGGCTGGAGCAGGTCCAGGAGCTCGTCGGCGTGTCTTTTGCTAGCCTCCACCTCATCTATGGGAAAATCGATGACTAAAGAGGGGTCGACCCACTTTCGCAGGATGGGGGTCGTGTACTCGTCACTGACATAGTTCACCCGGCGCCCCAGTGCCTGGAGGGACTCTCCAATGGCGATGGCTCCAGGGGGGCCATCGGTTTCCGGTTTTCCGGCCATGGAAATGTAAAAGCCGGTGGTGATTAATACGTCGCCTGGATGGTCGTTAATGTAGTGTGCAGCCTGAGAGCAAAAATCAGGCTGCAAATGAGGTCGAAGGGCCAACATGCCACGGGTGTCATGGGCCAGGATGATATCTTCGATGGTTTCAGTCACTCTGACTCTGTCCTCAACCTCTTGACTTGGGGCTAACTCTCTCCCTGAGAGAGGGGACGTTGGCTGATAGCTGAAAGCTACAACACTGCGTAGTCAGCATCTCTCATGTCGGTGATAAACATCCGGCCTGGAGCGTGGGTGATCATGAGCGGAGGCTTACAGCTGAGTGCTACTGCTTGCGGCGTTACGCCGCAAGCCCAGAAAACCGGCTCCTCGTCGGGACGTAACTCGGTCGGTTCCCCGAAATTCGGCTTGTCTAGGTCGCTGATCCCGATGTCTGCAGGGTTGCCTATGTGCACCGGGGCCCCGTGGGTCGCGGGGAACCTGGATGTCACCTGAACCGCCCGCACGACCTGCTCGCGCTTTATTGGCCGCATGCTGACCACCATTGGGCCCGAAAACACCCCGGCGGTCGCCGTTGGAATGTTGGTGATATACATCGACACGTTTTTGTTCTGTTCTTGGTGGCGTAATGGGATTCCCGCGTCTACCATCGCTGCTTCTAAGGAAAAGCTGCATCCCAGTAGGAACGATACCAGGTCGTCCCTCCAGTAGCCCTCCAGTGAGTCTATTTCCGCCGTGAACTCCCCGTTCTCGTACACCCGGTCGCCGGCCGCGTCGGTGCGTATATCGGCGCCAGGTGTGGTCAGTTCT
>CAZYBD010000104.1:0-18371 GCA_964645515.1 uncultured Dehalococcoidia bacterium
GGCGGACACCATATTTCTTGGGTCTTTCGTCGTGGCGCAGGCCACGGTTGACGCCGTGCTGCGAGAACAGCCGGAAGCAATCTCCATCATCGCTATGGGCGACCAGGGCCGGGTGCGGTCGGACGAAGACGAGCATTGCGCCATCTACCTGCGAAACGTCCTGGAGGGCCGCAGACCGGACTTCCAAGCGGTGAAAGACCTGATCATGACCGGCGGTGCAACGCAGAAGTTCTTCGATACGGAGCAACGCCAGTTCCACCCGCAAGATGTGACCCTCGCCCTGGAAGTGGACCGCTACCCATTTGCGATGAAAATCAGTCGTGAAGACGGTCTTCTAGTTGCCCGAAAGCATTCAGTCTAGCCCGGGGAACAAACCTCGTTGGCGGTGAATCGACACACCGGTTCGTGGTGAACTTATCGAATCACATCTTCGACGAGGCAGCCCTTCTGAGCGCTCAGACCTACTGGGGTTTTACCGGTCTCAGCAGTTGACTTTTTAGTCGTTAACGCTGAAACCGGGCCAGATCGAGTTTTTCGGCGCCGGACACCTCGCTGCTGCCTTCGGTAACCAGGTCGGCTAGGATGTGACTCATCCCGGTGCTCCAGAGTATTCCTTTGCGCCCGGCACCGGTTGCCGCGTATAGGTTGTCCCATCCGGGAAGCTTGGACACGATAGGCAAACCGTCTGGGGTCACAGGACGAAGACAGGCGGTCTGCAACGCCAGGTCCGCCCTCCACAGGCCGGGGGCCATCTTCAACAGGTCCTCCATCACGCTATCCCGGGCCGCTGAAGTGGGGTTTTCGTCGAACCCCGCCTTTTCCTCTGTGGTACCCGTCCAAATAAGACCGTCGGGTTTGGTTGCCGCGTAACTACCCGCGTAGTGAAGCGCCACAGTCAGAGCCAGGTCGGACCGCAGCCGCAGTATTTCGCCCTTGAGGGGCATTACCGGGATATCCACCCCGCACCATTCCGCTGCCTGCCTAGCCCAGGGGCCCATGGCCAGCACTACTGCGCCAGCATCGTACCGGTCGCTTCCGGCGGTTACTCCTGTACACCGCCCTCCGCCTGTTTCCAGGCCGGTGGCGCGGCATTGGGCCAGGTTCATGCCCAAGCGCTCTCCGGCTCGCACCACGGCCATTAACAACCGATGGGATTCCACCGAGCCGGCTCCTTGTTGAAGGAGCGCGCCCTGGCACTCGCGGTTGATCAACGGTTCCAAGTTTTGTACCGCATGGGCCTCCAACCACTCTACCCCGAAGCCGCCGACCCCCCGCATCCAGTCCAGATCCACCTTTGCGGCGCGCACCTCGTTATCGTCAAAAGTCAGATATAGACGGTCTTGGATCTGGAAATGGAGGTCGATCCCGGTGGATTCTTGTAGCTCCCGTGTGAGGGACCGGTGACGGCCGTAGGACCAGAGGCTGAACTCCAATAGCGGTTCGGGTAATCCGACGCCGTGCAGAGGGTCCAGTCCGCCAAAAGCAGAGCCTGAAGCGTGGCCTCCGATGGAGTCAGCTTCCATCACTGTCACCTTCAGGCCCCGGCGGGACAGCAGGTAGCCGCAGAGGCACCCTACGATTCCCCCACCAACCACTACAACATCACCCGAATTGGTGCTCAACTCTTGAAACTCATCACAACACAACGCGGCCTTTAATTGGCTGCCTATTAAAGGCTAAAGGCCCTTGAACCACTTATCGAAGCTGTGTAATAGCGTTCCGTCACTCACGGCCTTCAGTTTACCAGAGCGGAAGCCTTCCCATGCGCTCCGCCGCCCATAGGCGAACAAGAAAGTTCGCCCGTTTCGCAACTCACCGCTAGGCAGGCTCAAGGACCGCTTTCGTTTTTCCAACGCAAACGGTGGCCCCCTCGCTCACCACTAATTTAAGCGATTGGTCGGAGCCGAGATCGAATCGAAACATCGCACTGACTTCAAGTCGGGGTCTCGGCCAAAAGCACATCGGCAGACGTGTCCAAAATTGCGGACAGGCTTTGGGAGACGATTGTTACATCTATGCACAGTGCCGACCATATATCCCAGTAATGAATGGTCAGATCCCAGGATTCGACAGGTATGTATTCGGCTGCCGGCATTGCGCCGCGGCCCGGTGCCGCAATCAGGTCTTCTAGTTATACGGACCAAAACCGGCCATCTTTTCTGCAGTTCCTCGCAGGTGGAATTGAAGGCCTCTAAAATACCTTCGCTCGACTGCGCACGCCAGTCAATGTCCCTGCGGGCGTTGGCTGGCGAAAGCCCTACAGCAGCCTGGAGTCGCCAGCACGGCCGCAACGCATTGTTTCGGTCCGGCATTCTACCCTATCGATGAGTCGGCTGAAGCCATCGGAAATCTACCATTTGGAGCGGCACTAGCTGCCCGACATCTGCTGTCGCTCCAATCAGCCACCACATATCCTGACGTAGACAGCCAATCCCGTCACTACTGCGACACAATTCGCGAATTCTGGCATACGGCGCCTACTCAAATGTAAGCAAATAGGCATAGGCAGACTGAGGCAGTGAAGACCGGCCCATCAGGATCGGTGATTAACTACCGCATTAGTTGTACAATTCCAACGTCTGGCCGAAACGACTGGCTGGGAACGCAACCCTCCGACAATAGGTTAGGAATTTGCCCTATGAAGATGTGCTTTTTTCATTTGATGCCCTATCAGCAGCTTCCCGAGGACTTTGAGAAAGATTACCACAGTGTGTGGGTAGACGTACCAAACTCGCTGTTCGATCCAAAGAAAGGGCACCAGATGTACGCAGACTTCTTGGACGAGTTGGAATTGGCCGACCGTTTAGGCTTCGACGGCATCTGCGTCAACGAGCACCACAGCAACGCCTACGGCCTGATGCCGTCCCCCAACCTGATGGCCTCGGCCATGGCACGGAACACCTCTCGAGCGGCCATCGTAGTGTTGGGCAACAGTCTGGCCCTATACAACCCGCCCATCCGGGTCGCAGAAGAGTTCGCCATGCTGGACGTTTTGAGCGGAGGCCGGCTAATAGCGGGTTTTCCGCTTGGCACTGCTATGGACACTATTTTTGGCTACGGGCAGGTACCCATCACTCTGCGTGAGAAATACCAGGAAGCCCATGACCTGGTAATCAAGGCCTGGACTGAACGCGAGCCATTTTCTTTCAACGGCAAATACACCCAGTCCCGCTACGTAAACATCTGGCCACGCCCCTATCAGCAGCCCCGCCCACCCATCTGGGTGCCCGGCAGCGGCAGCCTGGAGACTTGGGACTGGACCATCCGGAACGACTACGTCTACTGCTACCTCAGCTATTCGGGTTACAAGGTAGGTAAAGCCATCCTGGACGGTTTCTGGGAAGAGCTGGACCGGCAAGGAAAAAAGTTTAATCCGTACCACGCCGGGTTCCTCCAACTGGTGGCGGTATCTGAGACCGATGCCCAAGCTCAGGAGTACAAGGATTCCATCGAATATTTTTTCAAGAAGTGCCTCCACATCCACAGCGGCTTCGGCAACCCGCCAGGCTACCGTTCAGCACGTACCAACGCCACCGAAGCGGCAGCGTCCACCTTGGCGTCTCGTCAGAAGCAGCTATCGGATTTTACTTGGACCGACTATCTGGAAGCCGGTAACGTTATCGTGGGCGGTCCCGAAACCGTACGGCAGCAGCTGACACACGCCGTCAAAGAACTGCGCGTGGGCAATCTCATGTTACTGCTGCAGTTCGGCGACATGCCCAAGCACCTGGCCGTGAAAAACACCGAGCTATTTGCCAAAGAGGTGATGCCCCACGTTAAGGACCTGTGGTCGGAGTACGAGACACGGTGGTGGCCAGAAGGGGTGGCCGTCACCCCTGTAAACTCAGCGGCGATATAACAGTGCTGACAACCACCGAGGCGGCCTAAAGTGACGACCGGCAACATATCGGCCCACGACCCCTACCCCCGACGGCGGGTCGATGTAGATGGCGGCGAGATGGCCTACGTCGATACCGGCACCGGCGATCCCATCGTTTTGCTGCACGGGAACCCCACGTCTTCTTATTTGTGGCGGAACATCATTCCCCATCTCGTACCCTTGGGGCGCTGCCTGGCGCCCGACCTGATAGGTATGGGAGAGTCGAGCAGCACTCCCAACGGTTCCTACCGGTTCTCCGACCACAGCCGCTATCTAGACCGCTGGTTCCACGCGATGCTGCCGGAAGGCCAGGTGACCCTAGTGATGCACGATTGGGGCTCGGCATTGGGCTTCCACTGGGCCCACAGGAATCCCAGCCGCATCAAAGGCCTCGCCTACATGGAGGCCATCGTGCGGCCGGTCACTTGGGCGGACTGGCCGGAGCAAGCCCAGCAGGTATTCCAGGGATTCCGCTCATCCGCCGGTGAGGAAATGGTGCTGGAAAAGAACATCTTCGTGGAGAGGGTGCTGCCTGGGAGCGTCTTGCGCACGCTTACTGAAACGGAGATGGAAGTGTACCGGAGACCTTACCTGGTACCGGGAGAGTCCCGCCGCCCCACACTCACCTGGCCAAGGGAGATTCCGTTGGAGGGCGAGCCTCCAGACGTGGTAGATATCGTGAACCAGTACGGCGCGTGGCTGTCGGCCAGTCCTTTACCCAAGCTATTCGTTAACGCCGATCCTGGCGCCATACTAGTGAACGCCCAGCGAGAGTTCTGCCGCTCTTGGTCCAACCAACGGGAGGTCACGGTGAAGGGAGCCCACTTCATTCAGGAAGACTCCCCGAACGAAATCGGAACCGCCGTCGCCGAAAGGTACTCATCCAAATAGAAGGCGATTCGCCAATGTGGTATTGCAAACTCGCCACGAACGCATAATTGTAGATGCCGTGATGGATCGGCTTTCTACCGTTCGTCTTGATCCTATCGAAGCACCAGTTGCCGGGCACTATAGGAATTCAAATTGACCCGACGGACCGGTTATTAAATGGAGTTGTTATGCCGGAAACCCTAACCTGTGAACTACGCGGTGGGGACTTCAACGTCGAGGTGCTACGCGACGGCCAAGGGCCCCCGCTGGTCTACCTGCACGGAGCCATTGGGCAAAAAGGATGGGCACCGTTCTTAGGTCGGCTGGCCCAGAATTTCACCGTCTACGCCCCATACCTGCCTGGTTACGGCAACTCCACTGGGCTAGAACACCTGGACGACGTGACCGATTTGACCCTTTGCCAATTCGAGCTATTGGATGCCCTCGGAGTTTCCCAGGCTCATATCGTCGGGCACTTCTTCGGTGGCATGATTGCCGCTGAGATGGCAGCCCTGTCGCCATCCTACATAGGTAAACTGGTGTTGGCTGCGCCAGCCGGACTTTGGAACGATTCTAAGCCGGTGGCCGACCTGATCTCCATGTCCACCGCCGAGCTCCAAGACTCCCTCTGGTCTGCCGCTTCTAGCTCGATGGGGATTTCGGCCGCCGATTTCGAGGCCAACGCCCAGCTACGGACAGCCTTGTCTACAGACCGGATGCAGGACCTCTCGGTCGTGGGAAAATTCACCTGGCCCATACCTGATCGAGGGCTAAAACGCCGGGCGTACCGCATCAAATCCCCAACGCTGTTGATATGGGGCGAAAAGGACCAGATCAACCCTCCATCGTACGCCGACGAATTTAAGCGTCTGATCTCCGACGCTCAGATATCAATACTGCCCAACACCGGTCACCTGCTAATGCTGGAGCGGTCCGAAGCCTTCGCCGACGTCGTCACCAATTTCTTGTCCTCATAGCTGCCCACCACCCTGGGCACGACCGGACACGTGGACAGAAGGGGGGTCGTGGACGGCGTAGGTTGACGGCGGGTATCATTGTCCCTAAACGCAACAGAGTTCCTTTGGAGTCCGGGTGACTTCCGATAGCCAAAATCAACTTTTCAAATTAGACTCCGTTATCCGAGAAATGGGCTCGGTAATAACCGCATTCTCCGGCGGTGTAGATTCCACTCTGGTAGCAATCGCCGCCCACCGCGCGCTGGGCGAACGGGCCCTAGCTATAACTGCGGCGTCTCCGGCCCTGGCCGCCAGGGAACTGGCAGAGGCGAACTCGTTGGCCGCCCGTTTTGGCATTGCGCACCGGATCATCAACACCAATGAAATGGATCGCGAAGGCTACACGGCCAACTCTTCCCAACGCTGCTATTTCTGTAAGACAGAACTCTACTCCCAACTGTCCGAATTGGCCAGACAAGAAGCCTACGCCTGGGTAGCCAACGGCACCAACACCGACGACCAAGGCGATTACCGCCCCGGCATGCAGGCGGCTTCCGAGCACCGTGTGAGGAGCCCTTTGATCGAAGCAGGACTGAACAAATCGGCGGTCCGGGAAATCGCCAAAACCTTGGACATTCCCATATGGGATAAACCGGCCCAACCCTGCCTCTCCTCACGGGTCCCCTACGGCTCTCCTGTAACGAAGGAGACACTTTCCAAGATAGAACAAGCTGAAGACTATCTCCACAGCCTAGGCTTACGGGAAGTGCGCGCGCGCCACCACGACCGCGTTTGCCGAGTCGAGGTTGGGGATAAAGAGTTAGAGAAAGCATTCGCCAATCGCAAAGAGATAGCGGCCAACCTGAAGAAAATCGGCTATCTGTGGGTGTCTCTGGACCTATCGCCCCTGCGCTCCGGCAGCCTGAACGACCAGCTAAGAGCCGTGGAACTGGATATCCCCCAAGAGGGGCTGGCAGGCTAGCCTGCTGCTCACCAGTACCATGCGTGTCGCTTACATACAGTCCATCGGCGGGGCCAGCGGTGACATGATCGTGGGCGCCCGCACAGATCTGGGGCTCCCGGTCCAGTTTCTTCGAGACGAGTTGGCTAAGCTCCCGGTTTCCGGTTACCACATCGAAGCCACAGAAAAGACCCGTTGCGAAGTACGCGGCGTACACCTGAGGGTCCACTTAGACGACTCGACACGATGTTCACCCAAGGCTCTACTGAGCACCGTACAGGCCAGCAACCTGCCTCAACCGGTCAAGAACCGCTCCTGCAAAGTGTTGACGGCCTTATTCAATGCGGAAGGCAGGGTCCACGGAGAATCGGAGGGATCCTTAAAGCTGGATGACCTGGGTACCGTGGACACCTTGGTCGACGTGGTGGGCACGTCGATCGGGATGCAATATCTGGGGGTCGAAAAAGTCTACGCCGCACCCCTGGTCTTGGGCGCTCCGTCTCCACCCACAGGACCCGGCGGCTACTCCAATCCGTCTCCTGCCACTCTCGAGTTGATCGCCGCGGCCAAAGCTCCTACCGTCGCGGACAATCCCATCTACGCAAACGCCGGCGAGCTAACGACTCCCACCGGCGCGGCCCTCATAACGACGCTAGCCGAGTTCAGACGCCCGGCCTTGTCTGTCGAAAAGATAGGAGTGGGCCTCGGCAGTAAAGACCCGCATGAATTCCCCAACGCCTTGCGAGTCTGGCTAGGCGAGGTGACGGAAGCGGCCAGTTCAGACATACTTCAGACAGAACAGGTGGTGCTCCTGGAAACCAACCTCGATGACGTGACCGGTGTGGTACTCGGTTACACTCACGAAAGATTGTTGGAATTGGGCGCTCTCGATGTCTGGTACACTCCGATCCAGATGAAAAAGAACCGTCCCGGGACTGTTCTTTCCGCTCTGGTACCCAAACACCTGGAGCGCTCCGCCTCCAGGTTGATTCTACGCGAGACACCCACTCTAGGTATCCGCACCCGGACCGTCGACCGCTACGTGGCCGACCGCCATAGCACGACGGTTGAGACGGAGTTTGGGCAGGTGGGTGTCAAAGTGAAGTCCTTGGAGGGGGAGCGGGTAACCGCTGCCCCTGAGCCGGACGACTGCCGCCGTATTGCCAATGAGACCGGCGTCCCCTTCCAACACATATACCAACGAGCGACCGAAGCAGCCCGGCAACAGTTCCTGGTCTGATCGCAGTCCATTCCTTGGAGTAACACCATTCAACCGAACCAATTACGCGAGCTCCTAGAAAAATTCAAGCAGAACGGCATGAGCGTAGAGGAAGCGCTGGGCCACCTAAGAGACCTACCCTATCAGGACCTTGGGTTCGCCAAGGTCGACCACCACCGTCCGCTGCGCACCGGATCACCGGAGGTAGTGCTGGGCAAAGGCAAGACCCCAGACCAAATAGCCGAGATAGTGGAAGCGCTGTGCGACCGGGGTCACCCGGTACTGGTGACCAAGACAGACCTCAAAGCATTCCAAGAAGTGGCGAAAACTGCCCTCACCGCCACCTTCAACGAACTCGCCAGTGCGATAGTTATCCCTGCCGCTGTCCCCAACGCCAGGCAGACCGGTCTCATGATAGTGACGGCGGGGACTGCCGACCTGCCAGTAGCCGAAGAAGCGTTGCTGACCGCTGGGCTAATGGGCCACCAAGCCAAAGTGGTCGCCGACGTGGGAGTGGCGGGCCTCCACCGCTTGCTAAACCAGTTACCGATTATTCAACAAGCGCGGGTAATTATAGTCGTAGCCGGCATGGATGCCGCCTTGGTAGGCGTGGTCGCCGGCCTGGTATCTGCTCCGGTGATAGCGGTACCCACCAGCACCGGCTACGGTGCCAGTTTCGAAGGGCTGGCAGCATTGCTCAGCATGCTAAACAGTTGCGCGCCGGGCGTGGCGGTGGTGAACATCGACAATGGCTTCGGCGCCGGCTACCTGGCCGCCCAAATAGCCGCGGTCGGCACAGTCAGGTCTTCTACCTCCAACGGCGTGTAAGTTAACCAATTTGCTCACACGGTACGGCTGTTTAGTGCTGGCGGTTGTGCTGGTTCTTGCTTTTTTGACCAGCCTGGTGACTTGCCGCTTGAATGGCGTCCCTCTTTCTGGAGGCGCTCGGGCTGCTTCAGAGTTCGACAGAGTTCTCCAGGTGACTAATCCGATGGAGCTTTCCGATCTTATCCAAGTTGATGAGGATTAGGCCAATGCGCCACAGGAGCTAACCTCGTCTCCTGGCGGCAGTTGGCACTGTATATAACATCTTGGGTAACGTTGGCCAGATGCTCGGCTTTGGCCGAGGTGATGGACACCTCGGAACACAAAAGTCTCTGCGGTACCGGGTTTCTAAAAAGGCGATCTCGTCGCCGTTGCGTACCACGGTGTCAACTTCGCCCCAAGGGCAATCGTAGTTGGTGAGCAACAGCATGTAACTCTAACTTCGAGATGCAGTCGGTCCTCTCCTCCCACGTTTCCATAACCGACCATGGGCTAAAGTCACCGCATCACTCCACAGTTAATTATCACTGCCGAACACCATACGTGCTTGAGCTACCGGGGCAAAGGAACGGCGGTGGATGTCGCAAGGCCCCAGTTCCCGTAACTGTTCCATGTGGTACATGGTGGGATAGCCTTTGTTCTTGGCGAAGGCGTAGCCGGGGTATTGCTCTTCGTATTCCCGCATCAGGAGGTCCCGAGCCACCTTGGCAATGTTGGAAGCTGCGGCGATCGAGTAGCTGACACTGTCCCCTTTCACTATGGTGTCGTATTGGTAGGGACAGTCCCTGACATGGATGTAATCGAGAAGTAAATGGGCCGGTCTTGACGCCATGTTGGCCACCGCCAACATCATGGCTTGGAAGGCTGCCCGACCAATGCCTATGAGGTCAATCTGCAGGGGTTCTACCTGGCCGAGGCCCCAGGCCACAGCGTTTTCTTTTACCACGGCAGCAGCCTGTTCCCTCTGCAGACGGGTCAGCTTCTTGGAATCGTCCAACAACTCCAGCCAGTCCTCAGAGCCTGTTAAGTCCGAGGGTAAGATAACGGCCCCGGCCACCACCGGGCCTGCCAGCGGCCCCCGTCCCACCTCGTCTACTCCAGCGATTGGTCCCCCGCCTCGAAGGCGCAGATTCAATTCAAGAGATAGGTCCGGCCCCAGCCACCTCCCAGTCAGACCAACGAACCTCGGAGAGCGATCCGTGAGAGAGGTCACACCACAGCCGGAGATAGGTAGTTTCTCTCCAAGCCTGCCGTAGTTTGCTCATCTGAAGCTTCAATCCTCCCCCCACCCAACAACACATCACCCTGGTAAAAGACCGCCGCCTGGCCCGGAGTTACTGACCGTTGCGGTTCCCGGAATCGGACCAAAGCCCTGTCGCCGCGAGGATGCAGATCCGCTGCAACTTCGAACGACTTGTAACGGATTTTGACGTCCACAGGCACCGGCTCTCCGTCTGATATTACGCCTTTGCCCTGGATGTAGTTCACTTCGGAAACCCACATTTCCTCAGTATATAGGGCCTCTTCCGGTCCAACCACGATCCGGTTTGCATCGGGTTCCAGACGAATTACGTACCTGGGTTCGCCTTGCGAAATACCCAGGCCACGGCGCTGGCCAATGGTGTAAAACTCTATCCCCTGGTGCTCTCCCAGGACGGACCCATCAACGTCCACGATTTCCCCACCGACGGTAGAGGTCTGTTCCCGTATGAACGCCTTATAGTCCCCCAGCGGCACGAAACAGATGTCCTGGCTGTCCGGCTTGTCCGCGGTGAGCAGTCTCGATTCAAGGGCCAACCGTCGTATGTCAGGTTTTGCGTAAGCCCCCACCGGCATCAAGGTGCGGGACAACTGCTCTTGGCCCATCCCGAAGAGCACGTACGACTGGTCCTTAGAGTGGTCGACTGCCTTTCGCAATACGAACCCGTCGGAGACCCGGTCGATCTGAGCATAGTGGCCAGTGGCGACGAAATCGGCGTCCAACACATCGGCACGGCTCATAAGATGGCTGAACTTGATCTTGTCGTTGCAGGCGATGCAGGGATGGGGAGTCCGGCCCTTCTGGTATTCAGAAATGAAGTAGTCCATGACCTGGGACCGGAACTCACGCTCCATGTTCAATACGTAGTGGGGAATACCCAAAGTACGGCAAACGGCCCTGGCGTCCTCCACGTCGTCCAAGGTGCAACAGCCCTGATGGCCCTCGGCCAATGCCGATTCATCCAGGCTATAGAGTTTCATGGTAACTCCGACGACCTCGTAACCCTGCCGCAGAAGGAGCAGGGCCGCAACCGACGAATCCACGCCGCCGCTCATCGCGACGACCACTTTCCCAGGCTTAGCGCCATCGTCCATTGAGTGGAGACCTCCGGTCACAGACTAGCACAACTGAAACTGGCGGTACAATCCGACCGTTGGGACCGCCGGGTCTCGCTTATTTTTGAAGTACCGATCTTGCTATGTCGACTGTTTCGGATCACAATCAGTTTCTCGTAGCATTGGACTATCCAGCCCGGTCAAACATCAGACTCTATGGCAGACTCTCACCCATCTTTTGACTCATCCCAATCGTTTTGTGGCAACTGCGGCACAGCGGTCCAGGCCAGTGACCAGACCTGCCCCAACTGTGCCCTGTACCTAAGCGCGCCGGACTGCCTCGAAGGACCATCGTCATCAGCGCCTGCAGACTACGTGCCTTACTGCCGCAACTGCGGGACGCCGGTTCGGTACGAGGAATCCCACACCTGCCAGCGGTGCGGGGTCGCGCCTCTGTGTTCGCAGCATTTCGACTTCGGCACCGGGATGTGTGACGAATGCACCACCTCTCAAGCATCGGTAAGTCACACCGCCGTGGGTGCGGGGCCCGATCACAGAACAGCACCCATCGGACCGTGGGCTCAAGGGCGGCCCAACGTTACCTGTCCCAATTGCGGCGCTCGTATCCATCAGGGAGTCCGTCACTGTCCTCAATGCAGCTTCGAGCAACCGATTGGTCTGTCAATCGGCTCGTCCGGCGAGATTGAGTACATGGGGTTCTGGGTCCGCGTCGCGGCATTCCTCATCGATTCCGTAATTACGGGCATCGTAGCCGGAATCATAGGCAGCTCCATCGGTGTCCCGTTTCTCGGATCTGTGGTCTCAATACTCTACTACATCATCTTCACCGGAATCCGCGGCCAGACCCCAGGCAAGATGTTGCTGGGCATCCAGGTAGTAGACGCCAACGGTAACATCCCTAGTTGGAAGCAGATCGTCATGAGAGAGTTGATCGGCAAAATCATCTCAGCAGTCATCGTACTGGTAGGATACCTGTGGGTAATCTGGGACCCCGGCAAACGGGGATGGCACGACCACATCGGGCAGACCTACGTGGTCCGAAAGAAACCTGACAACTAGACAGGGGAGTTCACCCCGATAGCTATCTGCTAGACTATCACCGTCAATCAGCCGGTCCCGGAGGAATCAGATGGCAGTAACCTTTGGCACTTCAATGCCTACGCGAGGTCTTTTGGCTACACCAGAACACCTGCGCACCCTAGCCCAACGCGCCGAAGACCTCAGCTTCGACCACATCTGGGTGAGTGACCATGTGATCATGCCTCGGCAAGTCAAGTCCTTTTACCCCTACGCCCCAGACGGCGTCCCAACGTTCCTGGCTGACGAACCGTATTTCGAGCCCCTGGCCGCACTGAATTTTCTGGCTGGCTGCACCCAAAGGGTAAAATTGGGCACCCACGTGTTGATCCTTCCCTACCGCAACCCAGTACTGGCAGCCAAGCTGATTTCGACCCTGGACGTGCTATCCGGTGGCCGTGTGATTTTGGGCGCAGGAGTGGGGTGGATGGAAGAAGAGTTTCAAGTCTTGGGACTGGACACCTTCAAAGAACGGGGCAAGGTAACGGACGAGTACATCGAGCTCTACAAGGAGCTCTGGACCAAGGAGCACCCGTCGTTCCAGGGAGAGTATTATCAGGTCTCAGACAGCATCTTCTCCCCCAAGCCGGCTCAGAAGCCCCACCCTCCCATATGGATCGGCGGACATACAGGACCGGCCATAAGAAGGGCCGCCAAGTACGGCGACGGTTGGATGCCCATCGGCCTCAGACCGCCAGCCATCCTAGAACCTGAGGAATTGGCAGCCATGATCTCCAGGCTGCGCAAGCTCACCGTCCAGGCAGGACGGCCAGAGGACGCCGTGGACCTTACCTTCAGCACTGACGTGGTTTTTAACGATTCGTCCGGGGCCTCGCGCCCCATGATGCAAGGCCGTCCAGAGCAGATAGCGGCGGACCTGCGCCAGTACCAGGACCTGGGAGTATCCAACTTCATCGTCAGCTTCTCGGCAGGGGACAGCGTCCCTTCCATACAAGAGAATATGGAGCGTTTTTCCCGGGATGTCATGACGCTGGTGCCGCGGGACTAGCGGCGCGACGCGTGCTGCACCAACCCGTAATGGCCGCCGGGCTGGCTGCGCCGAAACCGGCGGCCACCCTTAGAGAACGTAACTATGCAAACACTTCCAGCTAAGGTCCGAGGCCCAGCTACCTTTGGACCAATCGTCTCCGGCGACGTTGGAGGAGTAGCGCAACAACGCCAGTCTCCAGACCCGGGCTACCGCGGGGATCGCCAGGTCCGTGGAAATGACCCGAGCAAACTCTGTAGCGTCGGACAAGACGGTGTGGGGCAGGTCTCCGTGTTCCAGAAGGGCAATTTGGGGCCGAAAGGGCGCATGGGAGTCCGCAAGCCAGGCACCCGGCAACGCACCAATAAACTGTACGGTATCCTGGTGCAACTGAACCAGAGGGTGTTGGGGGGCCGGTTGCAAATTGTAGGAATCCGGCCCGGCGATCTCTGAGGTTCTGGAATCCGACAGCCGGGAGTTATGGAAATCCAGCGAAATTCCGCCGGTCTCCTTGTCGTTGGAAACACCAACCCAGTTGATGGGGAACCGTGGGCTGCGTCGGCGGCTTTGGTCGGCCATTCTAGAGATGCCCTGTGCCAGCAGGTCCAAAGCTGTTTGGGAACACTCGAAGTAAGGCGCCAGGTTCATCCTGACCATGTGCATCTCCGCAGCCCAGGCCCCGTACTGACCGCAGATTAACTGACGGGCACGGTAGACTCGCGATGTGAATGACGGTTCGAAAACCACTTCAACGCCATATCTATCGGACAACGATCTCTCCTCCCAAACATGCCGATGGATACTCGGTCGTCCCTTTCCCTCACCAGACCAATTTAAGGTCACACGCGCTGGGTGTTTTAGACGGGCCGGGACACAAACTCTAAGAGGTCCACTGCCTCCAGGTCAGCCTTTCCGATTCCCCCAGTCCCTGTTTACTCCGCGATGCGCCGGACAACAGCGACGGCAAGAATCAGCACAACGATCGCCGATACGACCCCAACGATGATCGCCCATTGGGAGAAGGGTTTCGGTCGGAACTGCCGCTGGAGCTGAGGGTCCTCCGGCTCGGTAATTTCCAGAGACCCTAGGTCCAATACGTCACGGGCTAACATCTCGTCCTGCTCGTAAACCAGCAGGTCATGGGGCAAGTTGTAAGATGAACCCCAGAGACCGGGGCCGCCCTGCAAGGAGCGCACCAAGCAAGGTATGCCGTTAGCTTGCAACCGCTGCTCGGCCATACGAGCGGTCGGCTCATTGCCGAACACGGCCAAGCTTACCTGTTTTCCCCCCTCCGGAGAGGACAATTCGAATGCCTCACTTCAGGAATGAACCGCAGCAGTAGCAGCGACTGCGAACCGGTTTGAACGTAGGTTACTGATTATAGCAGACACCAGCTGGAGCGAAGCCACAATCACAGTGGCGTCATGCCTGTTAAATGTTATAATACGCACTCGCAGCCGGGTAGGCCGAGGTGGTGGAATTGGTAGACACGCGGTCTTGAGGGGGCCGGGGGCGAATGCCTGTGTGGGTTCAAATCCCACCCTCGGCACCAAACCGAGGCCGGAACCAGCCGGACTGCGGTCAGCGGCAAACAAAGATAAGGCGACGTAGCCAAGTGGTTAAGGCGGAGGTCTGCAAAACCTCTATTCGGCGGTTCGAATCCGCCCGTCGCCTCCACCCCCCCTCGACCTCTGCCCCAACTTTTTCCCTGGCGTACACCCAACGTTCGGAAAGCTCGACTATACTGTTACCTGTGACGACACTAAATCTCCAGCAGAGAGCAGGGGTAACCGATTAGCTTGACCGGCCGGGATGGCGGAATGGCAGACGCGGCGGACTTAAAATCCGCTACTGTAAAAAGTGTGTGGGTTCGAGTCCCTCTCCCGGCACCACTTCTCTAGGCAGGAACTGGCCCTCTGAGTATTTTCACAGGGCTATCTATTTGCATCCCAACGGACGTAGAGTGTGGAGAGTATCGAGGGGCATCGCTTCGGATAGTTCGTTCTGAGTATTAGATAGTACGTGGGAATATGTGTCCAATGTAAAGTCAATGCTGGAATGACCCAGAGCCCCCATACCACCTTAGGACTAACTCCAGCTTTCAATCCAACAGATTGCTAAAGCACGGCGGAGCCCATAGCAAGCGGGACTCGGCAAGGTGTAGCACCGGACTAACTTGCAGACCCAGTGAAATTGCACCCAGCGAGATAAATGAGTTAATGCACTATCTTCCGAGTAATGGTGATGGGAAGTAGTGAGGATGTGAATTGTGGCCAGCTTAACAAAATTTAGCCGGAGCTTGAATCCAAGTAGTCTACCCGGCGGAATGCATTACGCTTGGATAATCGTAGCCATACTTGCGGTAGTCCAGATTGTTGACAGCTCCATCAGCTTTGCAGCTGGCGTCATGGTTCCTATTCTAAGCGACTCCGAAGGGCCATTCGGGTGGAGCGTGGGAATGATCGGAGTGGCCATGGCAGTGTTCTTCCTGTCCGGCGCGATTTACGCCCCTATCAGCGGATGGTTGGGCGACAGATATGGGCCACGCCGGTTGATGGTGGCATGCGCAATCCTTTTCGGCGGGAGTTGTTTCTTCCTGGGAAGTATCAGCCATATTTGGCACTTCATACTCGCATTCGGAGTTATGCTCTCGTTCACGACCTCGATTGCCATAGTCACACTCATGGCTGCGATAAGCCCTTGGTTCCGAACGCGTCTAGGCTTAGGATCCGGACTGCTATGGGCTGCAGGAGGAGTAGGGACAGCTTTGGTTCCTATTCTGTTGGGCTATTTGTTAGTCAATGTTGGTTGGCAATACACTTTCTGGATTATTGGCGGTGGTGGCGGCGGCATCGTCCTACTGCTGGCCGTTTTCTTCCGGAGCTATCCTGCAGACATGGGCCTTAAGCCCTATGGAGCACTTGACACAGACCCGCCACCGGTCGTGGTAGACGATCACATACTAAAATTGCGGGCTACGGTATTCAATCGGCATATCCGACGAACCACGGCCTTCTGGAATTTACCGGTCATTCATGCTCTGGGGTGTGCCGGTCACGGCATCGTGCTGCTCTACGTGGTCCCTATCGCGGTAGACCGCGGAATCGACATTGTATCCGCTGGGATCATCATCTCCATAATCTCTCTTGCAAGTATTATCAGCCGCCTCGGCACGCCGATATTGGCCGACCTATATGGGCCCAAGTTGGTCATGTTTGTTTGCCTGTTGGGTCAGGGATTGCCAGTCGTGATGCTGTTCTGGGCTCAGGATTTATGGTTCTTCTACCTCTTCGCTGCTGTCTTTGGCCTAGCCTTCGGTGGTGAGTGGACAGGATACATAGTAATCAACCGAAAGTACTATGGCGAAGGACCTATAGCCAACTGCTACGGGTGGCAAATGTCAGGCGCCTTTCTAGGCCACGCTATAACCGCAGTGTTGGCTGGGCTCGTCATATACGTCACTGGGTCCTTTTTTGGGTCTCTAGTTCTATCCATAGGATTCAGTGTCGCTGCGGCCTTGCTTGTATTGACTCTACAATCCACTTCCCGCATGTTGATTCCAAATTGGGAAGAATCCTTGCCTATCGAGGCACGGTCTACGACCGTCTTCGCAGCTTCCGGAGCAGATTAAGAACGACACACCAACGATGAATGAATACCAATCGCACCACCAGCGCTGGCCGCGGCAGTTTCCTGTAAAAGACACCCTCTCACGCCTCGCGAAGACCCAGAGCAGAATCGCTTTGTTGGTGTCGGAGACAGGAAGGCTAACAAACTACACCGAATTAAGGCATCCCAAATCTCGCCAGGCACTATACATGCCCATAGCAAGCACTTAGTGGAGGTGCGTTCCTGACTCCCTCTCGGCGTCCCGTCACGTTCTTCGCAGTTATCGGTATAACGCTGGTATTGATCATTTTTTTCGGTGCCTGGGCAGTATCGGCAGATGTCGATAACCAACGGTCATTGACCTTCGGCTTACCGGGGACCACCCCCACCGTAAGCGGTCAAAATCTATCCAGCGAGGAATCGTACGGGCAGGTCGGCCTGCTCGGTGACACCTCAAGGGACTCAGGTGATAGCTGGTGGAGCCAGGCGCTGCTAAAAGCCTGTCCCCTCCACTGAGCACAGCCATATTCTGTCTGCATTGAGGCAGTCAGTGGTTACCCTTCCCGGCTTCAATTTGGCAAACGTTAAGAATGACGACTGTTAGCAGCAACACAGCCCCTGCCGGTCCTAAGCAAAAATCTGCCCATTTTCACCGCGCCTGGTTCATCCTCGCCATCCTGGCTGTAGTCCAGGTTATCGGCCAGGCCATCGGCATGTCAGCTGGAATTATGGTGGCGCCGCTCACCGACGGCGATGGCGGTTTCGGCTGGAACTTGGGCCAAATCGGTGCAGCGATTGCCGTTTACTTTCTCGTCGGCTCCTTATTTTCTCCTGTTGCCGGAATGCTGGGCGACCGTTACGGAGCCCGGCCGTTAATGCTCGTCTGCGGAATAATGTACGTTGGAGGCATGTTCCTAGTCGGATCAGTTTCTGAACTCTGGCATTTCTTTCTCTTCTTTGGCGTCCTGCTCTCGATTGCACAGGTTCTTGCTATGGTACCGTTACAGGCCTCCATCGGAGGTTGGTTCCGGCGTCGGCTCGGATTGGCCACCGGAATACTGTGGGCTGCGGGCGGCATTGGCGCGGCGGCATTGTCCCCTGTGGTAGCTAGTCTCCTAGAAGAAGTGGGATGGCGTGACACGTTCTGGAGTGTAGGCATCGTGGGTGGCGGATTACTGGTGGTTATGACTCCGTTTTTCCGCTCAAAGCCCGCAGACTCGGGACTCCAACCCTACGGCGCCAAGAGTGACGACCCGCCTGAGATAGTTCGCACCAAAGAAGTGGATCGGTTACGTCTGAAAGTGTTTAGCCGGCACATGCGCCGGACCCGCGCTTTCTGGAACCTACCCACAATTCACGGCCTTGGCTGTGCAGGGCATGGCATTGTCCTCATCTACGCTATCCCGTTGGCGCTCGAACAAGGAATCAGCCTCACTGCCGCTTCGTTTATCCTGGCGTTCATTTCTATTTTCAGCGTCATTGGACGGTTCATGGCCCCAATTCTGGCGGAGCACATCGGCGGAAAACCGATTCTGCTGGCAGCATTGTTTATTCAAGGTCTCACGGTCCTTATCCTTTTCTGGGCCCAGGACTCCTGGATATTCTATGTGTTCGGAGTGCTGTTCGGGCTGGGATTCGGAGGTGAAATG
>CAZYBD010000105.1:0-4678 GCA_964645515.1 uncultured Dehalococcoidia bacterium
ACTCACATTTTTAATTTTTTGTTTAAATTGACTCCTTTGTCCACCCCTAAACCTTTTCTTGGGTCCCCGTTCCCACCCTTTTCCCTTGCATTCGTTTTCGCCAGGATGGCAGGCGGATAGGCCAGATAGATACGCCTCCCCAGAAGACCACCGTTGTTCAATCCGACTTCGGCCGTCAGGTTCTGGAAGAACAGGAATTTCTTCAGGTCTATGGTTAACTGGCTGGTGCGATTGGCTAGGGACGGGACATAAACAACTCCACTCCATCATTGTTTATTCTCCGGTAGGGCGACGCGTCTCGCTGGGTCATTCGGGCAACCTCAGCGGTCTTGCCGCCTCAAAATGAGAAGCACAGGAGGTCAACGGCTGCCCGGCCGCCGTGGCTGCGAATGTGTTCTGCTGCCCCTTTAGTCAATTCAACACGCACGGATGTACCTCAATTTCTGGCCTTATGGCCTCTAAACTCCAGCGGGAGGGGATCTATGTTCCACTAGCAGACAGTTGATGGTCTCGATGCTGATGGGATGCACCGGTTCGCGCCGCTGGATGCGCCTCGTGGTCTCTCTGGACAGGAATTCCAGTATCGCCATGTCCAAGTCAACGTTGGCCATTTTTCGGAGATCCGGCTGGTACGGGTAGGCGGCCGCCTTCTGGGGGTCAAGCTTGTCCGCGATGAAGACCAGCTTGCCCAGCGGACTCAGGCACGGATGACCGGTGGAGTGCCAGCGCACTGCGTCTAGTATGTCTTCATCGACCACACCGTTTTCCCGCCGCACTGATTCAGCCCCCACCGGCCCGTGAAGCAAGATTGGTAGCCTACGGTCCACCGCGTTTACCGGCAGGCCGTCCTGTTCCGCCAGTTTAAGGAGTTTGCCTCCCGACGTAGCCCGCATTACGTCATGGGCCAGCATGGCCAGTTCCGTCTGCTGGAAGTCTACCCCGTGGTCCGACGCCAGTTCCAATGCCACGTCTCGCGCTCGGTAGATGTGAGCCTTTAGTCCATCGGGTAGGTATTCAACGCGCAATTGAAGACCTTGGATCAGGTTGGATTGGTTGGGCAATTATTGCCTCTAGCCCATCGTACCCAACTGCCGGCCTCCCAGCAGGTGTAGATGGGAGTGTGTGATCTCCTGTCCGGAATCGGCCCCCTGGTTAAGTGCTAAGCGGTAGCCGCTGAGGGTCACGCTCTCGCGACGGGCCATCTCCTCCGCCACCACGAATAGGTGGCCCATGATGTGGACCTGCCCTGGTCCGACGTAGGCCATGGACGCGATGTGGATGTTGGGAATAATGAGGAGGTGGACTGGCGCCTTAGGGTTGATGTCCTTTACCACGAACACCCGGTCGTCGCGGTAGATGGGCGATTCGTGGGTCGGGTCCTGGGACATCGCACAAAAGATGCAGTTCTTGGTGGTCACGACGGTCTGGCCTCCATTTCCCTACCCTCCATTATGCACCGCCTCTGGGATTACAGTCCTTCAACAGGCTTAGAACCGATGGTGGGTGTTGAACTCAGAGCGAAGAGCTAAAATGCGTCCCATTACGAACCGTGGAAACAGATTCTCACTTTCGTGGTGATCTCGTCGAACCATCTAATCGCTGTCGATATTTTGGAGCGCTAGTTCTTTGTGGTGGTGGGTGTCGCCGTAGCTGAGTTCGTGGACTTTGGCTCGGCGGGTATAGAGTTGCAGGTTGTGTTCCTTGGTGAAGCCGATGGCGCCGTGGCACTGGTGGGCCGTCGAGCACACCCTGCGGTATGCTTCGCCGATCCACGCTTTGGCCATGGAAATTTCCCGCTGGGCCGGTAGACCCTCGGCCAAACGCCAGGCCGCCTGGTAAGCAATATTTTTCGAACCTTCAACGTCGGTTGTCATCTGAGCGCAGTGGTGTTGCACTGCCTGAAAGCTACCCACAGGGCGGCCGAACTGTGCCCTCTGCTTGACGTATTCCACAGTAATGTCGAGGACTGCGCTCGCCCCGCCAAGCATTTCGATGCAGCGGCCAGCGGTGGCCCGCTGGATTGCCCTTTTTGCCACCGGCCACCCCTGGCCCGCCTCGCCCAGTATGCAGTCGGCCGGCACCGTAACATCGTAAAGTCCAACTTCGAACTGGCGTTCCGAACCTATGGTGTTCATACGGTTGATGCTAAGTCCTTCCGTACCTGCCGGGACCAGAAATAGCGTCATCCCTTTGGACGGGTCTTTATCCGAGGACGTACAGGCGGCCACAATAATGACCTGGGAGACATTGGCGTCGGGAACGAATAGCTTCACCCCGTTTAAAACATAGCTCTTGCCGCGTTTCTTGGCGGTGGCCTCCACCCCCCACGGTTCGTAGGTTGCCGTAGCCTCGTTGAGCGCCAAGGTCATCAGCAAGTTTCCGTCGCAGATCCGGCCGATCATTTCGGACTTCTGGGCCTCAGTCCCGGCGTCCATTACGGTTAACCCGCCCAGGACCACCGTTGAAAAATAGGGCCCGGGAACGAGAGCACGGCCCATTTCTTCTAAGAGGACCGCCAGATCCAAGAAGTCTCCGCCCGTGCCGCCATATGGCTCTGGAAATGGTACCCCGGTCCAGCCCAGACTCACCATTTGCCCCCAGAGCTCGTCTGGATATCCCCTCTGGCTCTCTTCCATTTCCCGCACCAGCGTTATGGGACACTCTCTCGCCAAAAATTCTTGGGCGCTGGTTTTGAGCATCTGCTGGATTTCGGTCAGACCCAGGTCCATGTTCGAAGCCTCTATTTCTCAGGTTGGAGTCTATGAATCCGGAGGGCCGAGAGAGCGGCGCTAGTATATCTTATCGGTAATTGGGCCTCAAGTAACTGTCCTGCGGAAGCGTCCGTTGTCCAACTATCTAGGTGGCTTCTGCTCTAGATGGTGAAACCTCGACCACGATTTCTGTGGGCGTGTTTCTGGCCACGATGATTTCCATGGGGTCCGAGCCGTCGTTCACCGGCTGGTGCACTGCCTCGGCCGGCACGTAGATGAAATCGCCTGGACCGATTGGGAGGTCTTGGTCGAGGTTATCGCCCACCACGAACCGCCCTTGGCCCTTGACTACGTAAATCGCCGACTCGCAGTTCACATGATAGTGGGGACTGGAGGCGCAGTGGGGCGGGATGGTGGCTATCGCCAGGTGGATTCCAGTGGAGCCCACCAGTTGCTCAGACACTCCGGCTAACCGGGTCATCGCCCCCGACTGAATTTCCACTTCCAGCCCTTCTGGATGAACAACTCTGATTTCTGGCATGACTCGACCCCCGTCAATCGATATTCGTGAGTAGGGACCTTCCCAGTCCCATAATGTTCAGCCTGCGCTAGAGACCGCGTACCATGCGGTCCAACTGGCCGATCGCCTTCTGGATATTCTCTTGGGAGTTGGCGTAGGAAAGACGTACGTAACCGTCGCCGTACATTCCAAACGCGCTTCCCGATAGAAGGGCTACACCGGCGTCGGCCATCGCCCTGCTCTCGAATTCATCGCTGCCGAGCCCTGTGTCAACGACGCTGGGGAAAGCGTAGAAGGCTCCCTCTGGCTCGGGGCAGTTGATACCCGGGATGCTCTGCAATCCGTCGGTAATCAGGCGCCTGCGGGCGGCGAACTCCTGGGTCATGGCAATAACGCTGTCCTTGGGCCCTTCTAACGCGGCGATACCGGCCTTTTGGGTAAAGGTGGCCGGGCACGACACGCTGTTAACGGCTAATTTAGTGACGGGAGGCACCAATTCTTCTGGCAGGATCCCGTATCCCAGTCGCCAACCGGTCATGGCGAAACTCTTGGAAAACCCGTCGAGTATGATGGTGCGCTCCTCCATTCCTGGAACCGATGCGATGCTGTAATGCCCTCCAGTGTAGAGGATGTCCTTGTAGATTTCATCGGACATCACGTACATGCTGGGATGTTGCTTTACGACGGTGGCAATGGTCTCTATTTCAGGCTTGGTCAGGGTCGAGCCGCACGGATTCTCCGGAGAATTCAAGATTAGAAGCCTGGTCTTGTCGGTAACGAGATCCGGAAGGGCGGTCAGGTCAGGGTGGTAGGCCCTTTCTTCTAGTAGCCGCATCGGCACAGGCGTAGCGCCGGTGAACCGGATCATGGACTCATAGATGGGAAAGCCTGGGTTGGGATATATCACTTCAGCCCCTGGCTCTCCTAAGGCCAGTAAAGCGTAAAACATGATCGGCTTGGCACCCGGTGTGACCACGATGTTTCCCGGGTCCGTATCGGTTCCTCGCACTTCACGGCTGTTGCAGGCGATGGCGTCCCGCAATTCGGGCAGACCAGCAGAAGGCCCGTAATGAGTGAATCCATCACTCAGCGCTTTCACGCCGGCTTCAACGATGTGCCTGGGCGTATCGAAATCCGGCTCTCCGATTTCCAGGTGGATGATTTCTTTGCCCTGGGCCTCTAGGGCCCGAGCCTTGGCCAAGACTTCGAAGGCACCTTCCGTGCCCAGGCCGGTCATTCGAGCGGCTAAAGTCATTCGTTCTCCGTGGGTTGAGGTTGGAACGCCAAGGCCGCGGGTGGCGCCGCCCCCAGGAATCTTTTCGGTACCGGTTCTGCTATTTCAGTCCGGTTGGACCTGGTTTTGAGTGCGTACTGGAAGGCCGTATATCTTGATGAAGCCTTCAGCCGCCGCGTGATCGAACTCGTCTTGACGGTCGTAGGTGGCCAG
>CAZYBD010000106.1:0-24594 GCA_964645515.1 uncultured Dehalococcoidia bacterium
GCGCCATGACCGACCCCCAAGCGCTGCAGGGCTGTATACCCGGGTGTCAGAGGCTAGATGAAGTAGGCCAGGACCAGTACGAAGCGGAGGTATCCGTGGCAGTTGGGCCAATCAGGGGCAAGTTCGCCGCCAAAATAAGCATGGTTGACCAAGAGTTAAATAAGTCGTACAAGTTGGTGATCGAGGGCCGTAGTACGTCCGGGTTCGTAAACGGCGAAGCGCAGGTCACCCTCCAGGCCAATGGCGATATGACGACCGTTCAAGTCGAAGGCGATTCTAAAACCGGTGGGTTGCTGGCACGCGTGGGTCAAAGAATGATTGAAAGCGTGGCCAGGTCTCAGATTGACCGGTTCTTCAACTGCCTGCGGGACTCGATGGCGAAGTAAATATCAGCTATCAGTCACCAGCCGAGGGGGCTGTGGTTGTCACCTTTTGGCTAAGGGGACTGGGCGGATTTCCGCCGAGCAACAAATGCTGGCCCGGCACTCTGATAGTTGACCGCTGGCAACTGGCCACTAAACCCCTAAACTGGAGGGCTTATGGAGCGCAGAGTTCCGACCAAAGAGGAAGTCTTGGCCTACTTGAAGGAAGACCGCAACTGGGGACGTTGGGGCAGCGACGACCAGATGGGTGCGGTGAACCTGATCACGCCCGAGAAGCGGGTGGCCGCGGCAGCTACCGTCAGGTCGGGGCGGGCGGTGTCTCTCAGCCGCGAATTCCCCACCATTCCCGCCCCCAATAACCCCAACCCGGCCCACCACTACATGAAGGTGGTACCCCGGGAGAACCAGTCGGGATTCTCGGCCGACTACTACGGAATCTCCTATCACGGCACCGCAACGACGCACCTGGACGCCCTCTGCCATGTCTGGGATCTGAACGGCCTGTGGAACGGCCGCCAGCCCCAAGATGTAATCACCACGGACGGCGCCAAATGGGGATCGGTGGAACACTGGAAAGATAGTCTTACCACCCGCGGAGTGTTGCTAGACGTACCCAAGTACCGGGGCGAACCCTACGTCACTCAGGAGAAACCCATTCACGGCTGGGAACTGGACGATATCGCCAAGGAGCAAGGAGTGGAAATGGCGCCCGGAGACGCCTTGGTGGTTTACGGTGGAAGGGAGAAGTGGGACGAGGCTGGCAATCCCATTTGGGGAGGCGATCCTGCCTTGCGCCCCGGCCTGCACGCCAGTTGCTTGAAATTCATCCGGGAGTCAGACTGCGCGTTGCTGGTCTGGGACATGATGGACTTAACCCCCAACGGCTACGACCTGGGCTGGTCGGTTCACGGCGCCATATTCGCTTACGGCATTGGCCTGTTGGACAACGCTCTGCTGCAGCCGCTGGCCGAGGCTTGCGCTGAAGAAGGACGCTACGAGTTTATGCTCACGGTCAACCCACTGCGGGTGGTAGGAGGTACGGGATCGCCGGTGAATCCGGTGGCGATTTTATAGCTGTCAACATTCAGCCGTTAGGATTTAGCTCTTTTCTATGTGTGGGTGAAAGTAGTCCCAACTCCTAAAACGGGGGGTGTGGTCAAAAGCCGACTGCTATTAGCTAACTACTAGACCAACGACGGTTCCTCGACTCCGTTCGTGAATGTACGCCGGACGTGAGGTATCGTGCCGTTTAGTTCTTGGACCCGCCGTTTCATATCGTCCAATCGAGTAAAGTCGGTCAATCCCGAAACGATAGTGATGGCCGATAGGTGCTTGGTGCGGCGGTCTGGATAATCACCGTACCGAACTTTGCCCACGGTAGTCAGTTGTTCCAACCGGGCCTTCCCCTTAGAGATGGCCTGGGTGTACAGGTGGTCCGGTCTGCCGTGCACGATCAACGAGGCGGATCTGGCCCCGCTGACGTCGGCCGGGAAGGTTAGCGACGATTTCTCCACGCTCCGCTCAATGATGCTCTCCAGTTCGTGGGTCCCGGGTTCCATGCCGCCGCGCCAGAACTGGGACTTTACCTTTATTTCCTCGCCGCAGTATCCGATGGTGGAAACGTCGCCGATTAGACCCAGAGTGGCCTTGATCTCCGAAGAGCTGAATACTTCCTGAGGAGACGGCCGAATCTCACCGGCAGTGAGGATGGTGGTCAGAGTCTGGGCCAAGTTTTCGTTGACCCGTTGGAACATCCTTTCCACCGACTCTCGGGTTACCATATTGCTTTCGTACTGTTGGTTGTCCACCAGCATGATGTTGTTGAAGTAGTGGTTCCAGAGTTCGAAGCTCTTGATGGTGTTGGACAGGTTTAGCGCTTCCTTGTCCGCTGGCATCGCGGCGACAGAAGGCACCACGCCTAGGCCGTATACCGGAATTTGCTTGTAGTTCCGCTTCAGCTCGTTGGCTAGTACGAAAGACCCGCCGGCTCCGGTTCCGCCGCCTAGGCCTGCGGCGATCCATATTGCCTCTGGGTCGCGTTTGCGCACCACCTCGTCGATCTTGTCCATCATCTGGGACAAGGCTTTTTCGGCAATGCTGGCGCCCAAGTCGATGTCAGAGCCCACACCCCGGCCTTTCAAGGCATATTTACCGATGAGAATCTGGCGCCGGATGTTGCTCAGCCCCGCCAGATCGGCCTCTTCCGTGTTGATGGCGATGGAGCTGTAAATCCGCCGGTTCATTCCCATCAGGGCATTGGCGATCTTACCGCCCGCTTGTCCGAACCCTATCCAAAGCACTCGCATCTATCCCAACCTCCACTTACGGTCTCGCCGGTGCATTTCCGAACAACCCTAGAATAACTTTTCAAGTTAGTCACGCCCTGGTTTTAGTCGCTACTCTCGGTCCATGTCGGTGATCGAGTTCTGAAATTCCTTTATCTCGTGACAAACCTGACATTGGCCCCAACTGACCCGACCGTTCGCTGGTTCTATGATCCAGTGGTGGCAACAGGTGGGCAATGCTGGATCCTCCATAATAATATCTGCCTGTTCTCGCTCGATAACCATGGAAACCTCCGTGATCCTTAGTACAGCGCCGTAGCACGCCGGATGAACTGACCGAGAGCGGTCTAAATTCCTGAGTGAGGCACCGGCTCCGGTTCGAAATTGAGGCTCGAAAACCAATAGAGTCCCTTGACCGGAATGATCCCTATATCTCATTTGAAATTACCGAGATGGCTAGGCTTATGTCAACAAAATTTAAGTCTTTATTTAAACTATTTTTGAACTTTCAACCAAAAATTGCATTGCGGACAGAGATAATGGGGGAAGGGTGATAAAAGTTTCCGCATCTGGAGTACGGGAGAGGGTATGCTGGGCCGCCAACCGATTACTTTTCTGGTGAGGCCCTTAGCACGTATATCTCAAGCAGTTCTCGCCACCTTTGGTATAAGTCCATCCCGTATCCGACCAGGAAGACATCGGGCACTGTTATACCAACGTAGTCTATGTCGACCGGCATAACCCGCCCCGATAGACTTTTCTACCATCGTGCAGACCTTGAGCTCGAACGACGTCTAAAATCCGGTTGGTGGTCGTCCCCGTGTCGACAATGTCTTCCACCAATAATCCATGTTCCTCCGGACGTCCAACTCACCATCACTCTTTCTTTATGCTCACTATCCCGATCGAGTGCTCAACCGAGCAACTCTGGGCAATGATGAAATTGATGTTTAGAGGAAGCTTCAACTCTCGGACCAGGTCGGCCAGGAAAACGAAAGAACCATTCAGTACTCCCGCCAATAATGGTTTCTTCCCCCGCTAGTCGTCGGTTACCCGGACGGCGATTGTAGCCACGTTTGCAGCAAACTTTTGCTGGGACAGGTAGTAGGTCCGACGGTTGTTCCTCCTGGCGGTCCGCTTTGCTAACGCGCTATACAGGCGTCGGTGGCCGGATAGCGTTCCAGCTACCGACGCCGTACCTGTAATGCAAGGGTAATGGTCGCCCCTTTACAGTGTGTTACAGCAGACCGAACTCTAGGGACGGGAGTGGGTGATGATTGATTGGTGGAAGGGGTGTCCCAGTTGCCGTGAGGACGTATATGCCAACGACGACACGTACCGGAAATACTACGCTTGTTTGCAGTTCGGCCCTTGCCCCAGTGACGGTGAAGTCAATCTGCTCTATAGCAGCGGACTAAATGCGTTCTACGCCGACAATCAGGCGGTATATGACTAGACCATGGAGGAATTAACCGTATGACAGGACAGATTCGTATCTTTTGCCCACGCGGACGCCCAGAACGCGGTGCCCCACGCAACAATTCCGTGTACCATTTGAGCGGAGGTCTTTCCTTCCATGGCGTACAGTACCGAAGCAGTCCCTCTTCAATTCAGGCCGATCGAGATCCGGCTCTTAAGACACGATGGGGTCGGTTTACCTCTGACGGGGACGGAATTGGGCAAGGCGCTATGATGCCTTCACGCTCACGCTGAATCAAGTCCATTGATGCCAGCCGCGCCCCGCGGCTGTCCGGCCACGCAGGCAGTGGCCAAGGCCCGGGACCTGACGCTGGACAGCAACGCAGCACCAGCCGGCGTTTCGGTGAAGTTCCTTAGCGACAAGACCATGGCCTCTGCCAAAGCCTTTTATAAATGTCACCCTGTGGCGACAGTCGCTCAGAAAACGTCTACGCCGCCCGACTAGCCGGGTATTTCGTCGTAGAGGTCCTCTTCGGAGATTACCCGGTTCTTCCTGAACTCTTCTATCTGCTCCTCGGAGTAGCCCAGGATGCCAGAGAGGACGTCCTCGTTGTGCTCTCCAACTTGGGGCGTGGAGCCTATAGAGACTGGCGTGCGGGAAAAGTGCCAGTAGTCCCCCGAGACCGCGATCTCGCCGGCTAGAAAGTCTGGGACCTCCACCATGGCGCGTCGCTCCCACGGGTGTGGGTCCTCAGCGGCCATGGGTATGTCGTTCACCGGTGCTGCCACCACGTCATGGTCGGTGAAGTGGGCGATGGCCTGTTCCATAGTTTTGTCGGCCAACAGTTCGTTGATGGTCTCGTTCACTAGGTCCTTGTTGTTCGATCGCTCGTGTCTGGTGCTGAAACGGGTGTCCTCCAGCCACTCCGGCTTGCCTAGGGCGTTACAGACCCTGTGCCAGTGGTGCTGGTCGCCTGCGGCTAGCAGCACCCATCCTTCCTTGCAGGGGTAGATCCCGGAGGGAGGTGCCGTGTTGTCGCCGCGTTTGGGCGGTATCTTGGTGCCGTGGTAGGCAGTTATGGGTATTTCGGTCATGGAATAGCCGGTGTCTGCCAGGCAGACGTCCATGGACTGGCCTATCCCGGATATTTCTCGCTCGTGTAGCGCGGCCAGAGTCCCGATGGCGGCGTGCAATGACGTGATACGGTCGATAATGGGGACGCCGGTGCGGATGGGAGGCATCCCTTCCTCCCCGGTCACCATGGTGATGCCCGACATGGTCTGCCCGATGGGGTCGTAACCGATATTTTCGGAGTAGGGGCCGAACTGGCCGTAGGCTGAGACGTTGACCATGATGATACGAGGGTTGAGATCCTTTAGCGCATCGTAACCGAAGCCCATCTTTTCGATGGTGCCCGGCCTGAAATTCTGAATTAGCACGTCGGAGACCTTGACCAACTCCCGCAAGACCTTCTTGCCCTCTTCCTTCCTCAGATCCATGGCCAGCGACTTTTTGCCCGAGTTGTATTGTACCCAGTATGAAGACTGCTTTCTGACCCATGGGCCGTGGTAGCGGGTCTCTTCACCTCCCAGCCGTTCTATCTTGATGACCTCGGCGCCCATTCGGGCCAACACTTGGGCGCAGCGTGGTCCGGCTTGGTGGCGACCAAGATCCAAGACTCGGACGTTTTCCAACGGATGGTTCAAAGCCGGCATAACGAAGACTCCAAATGGCAATGGAGGTACGGGAATTTGGATTATTCTACGGCCAGCCCTTCAAAACGGCAAGCGGCCGACGGCACAGCCGCGTTTTCATAGCAGGATGGTTGGAAAGGGAGGAATTTGGTGAACGCATCCGCCCTAAAGTTACGCTCTATTTCGCAACGAATACGAGATTCTGGGCGCAGCGAAAGGTGACACTGACGAGTCCGACAGAGACCAGCTTGGCAGGGCGCTCGTGGTTCATTTGGAGACAGGCCGAAAATGAGGATGGGGAATATTTCGCCGCTCCGGCAATGTCCCCCGTAGCAAGAGGGACTTTAGAGGGTTATATCTTCTGGGGGAATTGCTACTTGGATACGGTACGTGTCTAGGTTCCGCCTCTATTTAAATCTTTTCCTTGCCAAGGGGGAGAAGGTCGCTCATTGGGGTAAAACTTGCCCGGCCTGCGCCGGAGCGGCGACTAACGTCTCGGAACTAATAAGGGCAGAGACCCCGATCTCTGCCCTTATTAGTTACGAGACGGGTGCGCGTCCCGGATTTTCTAGGCGGTGGGGCGTTGAATGAGCTCGACGCTGACTTCGTCGGGGGCGACAACGAACGCCACCTTGCTTCCGGAGGGCATGGTCCAAGGCTCGCAATTGAATTTTACGCCGTTGGACTTGAGCCGCTGGGCCAGACCTTCAATGTCGTCGGTCTCGAACCCGAAGTGGTCCAGGCCGTAGCGGGGTTCGGTGGAACCTGCCACTGGGTTCTCTCCCTCCGCCCTGCCGGAGATTGTCATCAACTCCTGACCGTTCAGCGAAAGGGAGAGGGATTTAGTGGTGGAAAGAGGGCGCTCTGAGGTAATCGTCGCCCCGAAATTGTCGCAGTAAAATTTGGCGGCGGCGTCGGGGTCTGCGCTTCGGAAATGAAGGTGATTGTAGACTATGTTCACGGCGCGTCTCCTGAGTCGAAATAGGATCCACTCAAGCGGCGCGCTGACCAGTCGCGTAGCGTTGATTGAATCCAAGCATAGTGTACCCCACAATTGCCCGGTGGTGAAGGTTGGCTGCCGGTCTAATTAACTCTCGGCTAGTGGGCGACGCATTCGTCTTCTGACCCGGGTGAGCTAAGAACTTGGCCGCTGAACGTCAGGCAGCCTCCCTCTGATTCGATCGCCTTGTACAACAGGAATAGTTTCTGGTTTCCGGGCAGTTTTCTCAGCAGAATGAGAGCTTTAAAACCTTCTTGCTGTTTCCAGTGTCTCGGGGTCCAGTGATCGGTTGACTTATTCGATTCTTTTGAAATCCTCGGTGGCCTCTCTGTCGAACGTTACCGGTGTATCCGGCAGACGAATCCTAATATCATCGCGGCATGCTATCCCCAAAGCGACGAATAGGGAGGAGGAAATCACAACAGGAAGTGTCATTTCGGCGCTCCGCCAACAAGTGCTAAAAAATATACCGTCCAGAAGTTTTGCTAACCGCAAACCGCGTCAGATACGATGGCTCCGATCCTGGCGCCACGGGCTGCAGTTATTCGGAGGCAACCGTCCGGCGAGCGGTGAAAGAACTGGGGACTCGGGGCGGAATGAATCCCGCCGTCTCCCCACGTCCAGGCACTCGGCTTCTATGCTCACCCCGTTATAGGGCAAAAAGACCGCTCCTCTGTCGGGCAGATATTTACTCTTTCTGCCCCAACCGGCCGTTCTTGGAGTCGGTGCCCACTAGCCGGGGTAGATTTACGTTATGGCAGTCCAGCGTCCGGTTTCGCGCGATGCGTTCCCTTTCCAACTCGACGGCCACAGGTACCGGCGGCGGCGATGTTTACGCATTCCCACAGGCCGTGGCTAGGACCGGTCCAGCAACTGGGAGTAGGAATATGGCCGCGGGGTTCCTCATTTGCACTCCGGTATAGGGCTACTTTCATACTCTCAGGACCCGAAGATTAAGACAATTTACTACCCTGGAAGATGCTGAGATGAGGGGCAGCTAGGTGAGGAATTCCTCGGTCCATCTGCTGTAGTTGGAAAGCCGAGTGAACAGGTCCGTCTGGTCGGCAGTCGCCAATTGGGGGCTAAGTTCTGAGGGCGGCACGCCGTCGCGGAGCGCCTTGAGCGTGTCGTAGACTGCCTTGACCGCAGCCTGGAAGGGTTGGTGACCCTGGAGGGCGATCCGCACCCCGTGGGCGCCCAGGAACTCCTTGTCGCTCAGCTCGCCGGAAGCGCCCCCCAATATCAGCGGTAGAGAGAGGGCACTGTTCAGTGTTTCCACTTCCTTCCGGGTGGCTGCTCCGACAACAAAAATTGCGTCGACTCCTGTCTGCTCGTAGGCTCTGACCCGGCGGATGGTGTCTTCCAGGCCGGAGATACGGAGGGCGGCAGTGCGGCCAATTACTGTGAGGGCGGGGTCTTGACGAGCCGCCAAGGCCGCTTTCATTTTTCCGGTGCCTTCTTCTAAAGAGAGTAGCTGGTCTTCGCCACCGCCAAAAGACCGGGGTAATACAGTATCTTCTATGGTGAGGCCGCTCACTCCGGCGGTCTCCAACTCCTCCACTGTGCGCATCACGTTCAGGGCGTTGCCGTAGCCGTGGTCCGCGTCGACCATCAGGCTGAGATCCCCGGCGCGGCAAATACGGTGCACCTGTTCAGCGAACTCGGTCAGGGTCAAAACAACAAGGTCGGGGGCACCCAACACCGTCGCCGAAGCGATCGAGCCGGCGAACATCCCTACTTCGAACCCAAGACCCTCTGCTATCCGAGCTGATATGGGGTCGAATACCGACCCTGGGTTAACGCACTTGTCACCGGCCAATATCCCTCTGTACCTTTCCCGTCGTCCGGTCAAATCCATATTCCAGTCCTCATCGTCCTATCTATCTTCCAGCGTCGCCGTCAATTCGGTCAGTAGCGGGGTCTGGGTTGTGAAATCGCCTGTCTTGCTGGAATATACTGAATCCGTCCCCGCCGGCCTGACTGTCGGTGCGGCGAGAATTCTAACACAGCGGCCAATTGGTTCCCCTAGCCAATGGTGGAGCATTGAGTGTCTAGTGACCGGGTCATCTTGGGTGTGGACTTCAGCGGCGCCAAATCCGATACTGCGACCTGGGTGGCCCGAGGCCGTCTGTGCGACGGTCGCCTGGAGTTGGAGTCCTGCCGCCCCATGACCCGTAGCGAGTTGGCCGAACTGCTGGCCGCTTCGCCTTCAGACGCCGTGGCGGCACTGGACTTCCCTTTCTCGGTGCCCCAGCAGTTCGCGGCTGCATGGCGGCCAGCTGCCGCCATGCCCGAACTCTGGCAAGCGGCGGCGTCCATTCAGTTCTCCGAATTTCTCGCCCTCCGGGACTGCTTTGTTAGCAAGGAAGGAGAACTCTTGCGCCGAGGCGACCTCCATTTCCCGGAGTGCTATTCCTGCCTGCACAAGTTCAACCCCAATATGGTTCCGATGACCTTCCGCGGCATGCAGTTGCTGGACCGGCTTTGGGCCGCCGGTTGCCGCGTGCCACCATTGCCGGAAGAGGGGCGGGACGGTCCGATCCTTCTGGAGTCCATGCCCGGAGCTGCCTTGCGAGCCTATGGCCTGCCCTTCAAGGGCTACAAGAACGGGGCCAATGCCAGGGTGCTGCGTGAGCAGGTTTTGGCTGGCCTACAATCGGGCTCCGGAGTGGTTGTTACTAACCTTGGTGACTTCCAGGAGACGTGCCTCGAAAGCCACGACTGTCTGGACGCGGTGGCAGCTGCGGTCACCGCGGCGTTGTGGTGCCGAGATCCCAGTCTCTTTCGACTGCCACAAGCAGAGACCCCGGGCCAGGTGCCGGCTCAAGGCCGGAAGCGACGGGCCTCGCCACAGGCCTTGAGTTGGAGCGAACTCAGGGCGGCCCGTTTGGAGGGTTGGATCTACGCGCCCGTATTCTTGCGGTCCAACGCTCCGATTTGAAATTCCCGATAAATTTCATGAAACACCGACGCTTCTGTTGTCTCGGAGTGGACCAGAGGTTAAGCTTTGTCCCGTTCCTTGCGCTATCACGGCACTGGGTGGTATACGCTCGGTCTGGCAATGGGCTTATTCCAGCTATATACCGGCGATGACAGGTAGGGTCATATGGAGGAGGTGAACCTAGCAAGCCACCCCGAGTTGACTACATCCCACTCTGTTGGCGCAACGAACTTGCGAAAATGACCTCCGGGACACTTTTCCAGTTGGCACCCGGCACCAAAGTGCCAGCACATGGTCTCTCTATCAGGCATCATCGAAATTGGATCGGCCGATGACACCAAAGCCGCTTTAGTCCAGGAGGTGCCCGACTATGGGAGACATAACGGGTAAAGGGCTAACCATCTGGGTCGCCCGCGACCAAGGTGGGCACCTCCGTAATCCCTCTGGCCTAAATTGGACTTTGGATCGGGACACTTTGGTTTTCAGCTTTCTTGATCTGCGCTGCGTTGAATTAGGTATTGAGGAGGAGAAATGGGACTTTACAGGATGTACACTGGAGATGACGGGCAGACCCATATCGAGACTTTGGACTTGGACTCCCACCCCGAGTTGACCAGCCCTACAGCCGTCTCCAGCATAGTATTCCAGGAAAGGGAGTCGGGCTCTTTCATAGATTGGCACCCGGCCCCCCGCCGCCAATACGTGATCTGCGTGTCGGGCGGCGTGGAAATTGGCTTGGGCGACGGCACCACCCACCAATTTGGACCCGGGGACGCCCGGTTGGTAGAAGACATCACAGGTCAGGGCCACACCACCAGATGGACCGGCGGGGGAGGCAAGTCTGTAACCGCGACTATTCCACTGGCTGACTAACTATCTGTCATACCAAAGCGCATCCGATCAGGAGAGCATATCGATGAAGATCGTAAGGGTATTTTCCGGTGATGACGGCGAGTCCCATTTCGAAGAGGTCAGCCCCGAGGAAATGGCCCGGATTGCCAACCGGCTGGGTAGTGGGGACATCCAGTTGAACCGCCGTCCTTCGCCGTCTTTTTCCGACTACCACACGGCCCCAAGGCGTCAGTATGTGGTGGGCCTAGAGGGCACCAGCGAGTTCGAGGTTTCCGACGGGTCCAAGGTGCAACTGGGTGTGGGAGACATCTTGGTGGCCGAGGACTTGACTGGGCACGGGCACATCGCCCGCAATTTGGGAGAAGGGGTCCGCATTTCGTTGGCCATTCCCCTGGCGGACCCCAGGCACAGTCTGGATTCCTAATAGAGGGTTCTTATCTGAGGTCTTTCCGGAATCGCTGAGGGGGGCGGGCCCAGCCCGTTTTTCGGCACACTGTCTACAACCGAGGTCCTTGGAGGTATCTGGATAGCAGGCCCTCCCGGCTGCCGGTCTCCAAAGATGCGCCTCAGTATTATGCTTGCAATAAGCTAATTAGAGCCGACTTGTCGGGTTGGGGCAGCCAATACGGCTATGAAAACGCTGTGGGCGGACTGCCGGGGATTCCGTGGAAGAAGTCCCTGGGCACTTCTTCACCGGGGGCCACCGGAGGTGCCGCCCTGATGTAGAATTCGCGCCCCAGAATTTGGGCCGATACCGAACGGGGAACCCGGTGGTAAGGCCAGTCGGGGGCCACCTGGGTGCGGTGGGATAGAATACAGGCCATCTTGGTCTCCAGGTGTTCTGAAACGTCCAATGCCAGGTGGATTTCTTCAGTGGCCGTGCCTTGATCCATCTGGGCTGCCGAAGGTGCGGGGAAATCAATGCCGGCCTCCCTCAGAGCTGAGGCCCACTCCTGACGGAATCCCTTAGGTCTGGCGCTGTAGAAAAGCCGGTCCGCCCTATGAGGGGTAAGCCCATCGGTGCACTGGTGGGGGAACGCTTGCGGGTCTCCTGCCTGTTGGAACGCCTCGGTGGTGTGACGGGAGATGGCGATGTGGTCGGGGTGGCCGTAGAGCCCGCCGGGTTCGAAGGTCAACACCACTTGCGGTCGGAATCGACGCATCTCCAGCACCAACCGTTCCACCACCTCCTGGGCGTCGGCGTTGATGAAGGCTCTGGGGTTTTTGTTGGACTCCCAGCCGTCCAGGCCGGAGTCCCGGTAGGCATAAACTTCGTTGCTATGTAGGCCTAGGGCTCGAACCGCGCAGGATAGTTCTACGCACCGGATTTGGCCTAGGGTCTCCCTGGAGGCCGATCCTTCTTGGCGGATTTCCCCTTCTTCTCCCAGAGTCGTAGTAACCAGCCTGACCTGGACGCCCCGGCTGACGTGTTCGGCCAAGATGCCTCCCACTGGGAACGCTTCATCGTCGGGGTGAGCGAAACAGGCAAGTAACCGAAGTCTGTTCACGCTTCTCTCTCTTGCGGTCAAGATATCGTGATGGATTTTTGGCTGCCGCGCCGAGATGACAGCCGTGGAGCGATCCTTTGTAATTTTACGTACGGTGGCCGGCTACCGTCAACGAAGAATCGGTAACGTGCTCGCCGGCTATTATCGCAAATCGAAATAACGATGGGGCCGAATAATCTAAAAATTGACAGCCGTATATGCCGCAACTAAACTCTTCTAGAGGGACGGCTTACCGTTGGGACCGCCGGGGGGCGGATCACTAGGGGGATAGGGCATGCATTTTGGTCTGGTCATGGAATGCGATTACCGCTACGGTGACACTGAGGAGGAGGCCTTCGAAGAGGCGTTCTCTATGGCCGAGATTGCCGAGTCGGGCGGTTTGGACGGCGTTTGGCTGGCCGAAAGGCACTTCGCCGCCCCCCGCAATCCACTGGATCACGCAGGTGGCGGAATTCCCTCCATCGTCTCCGCCCCTCTCATCATCTCCACTGCCATCGTTGCCCGCACGGAACGGCTCCGGGTGGGAGTGGCGGTGAACGTTCTGCCCCTGTCCCACCCGGTACGGATGGCGGAAGAAGTGGCCACCGTAGATCAGATTAGCCGCGGCCGAGTCGATTTCGGTGTTGGCCGCAGTGGGTTCGTCAGGGCCTACGAAGGTTATGGAATTTCCTACGAGGAGAGCCGTGAGCGTTTCCAGGAATGTCTCGATATAATTCTGGCCGCTTGGTCCAACGAGCGGTTTTCCTATCAGGGGAAGCACTATAGCTTTAATGACGTTTGTGTTGTTCCCAAGCCTTACCAAAAACCGTTCCCGCCGCTGCGGGTGGCGGCTACCACCGCAGCTACCTTTCCTGTGGTCGGTGCTGCGGGCTATCCTGTTTTCGTCGGTCTCCGAGGCATGGACCGTCACGATTTGGTGCGCAGTCTGGCTGAGTACCGGGCCGCTTGGCAGGAGGCTGGTCATCCAGGGGAAGGCGACGTATTTTTGAGGGTTCCGGTGTTCGTGGCCGAAAAGGAAAAGGACGCCCACCTGGCCGCCGAAGAGAGCACGATGCGGTCTTACCGGCGAATGGCTCAAAACTTTTCTGAAAGCGCCACGGCCGCTGGGGCGGCCTCTTCCGAAGAGCGGTTGGTCCGAGGGCGAAAATTGTCGGAGGTTACCTACGACGACCTGCTGAGAGACCGTCTGGCTTACGGCAGCCCTGGCGGTGTGACCGATCTGCTGGCGGAGATGACCGAGGAGTTGGGGCTATCGGGCCTCGTGGCCGAGACCAACGTTGGCGGTCTTATCACTCGAGAGAAAGTCCTGGAATCTGTTGGACTCTTTGCCAGTCAGGTTGTCCCCAGCCTGCGTGTCAAGGCCGGCTGAGCCAGACTCGCGGCCTACGTCCGAGGTAGGATGTACTCCCGGATGGCGAAGGCTAGCCCGTCCTCTTCCACTCTCGGGGCCACGAAATCGGCCGCCGCTTTTACTTGCCTGGGGGCGTTGCCCATGGCGATGCTCAGGCCGCTGTTCAGCAGCATAGGCAGATCGTTGAAACTGTCTCCCGCCGCCGCCATCTCTGAGGTTTTTACCCCTATGGACCGCCCCACTTGGGTTATCCCGGTAGATTTGTCAACGCCCGCTCGGGTGAAATCCACCGCCCAGAGTCCGTTGTAGGGCAGCATGGCTAGTACGGCGTGCACCTGCGGGTTCTCGGAGAACTCTTCGGCCAGACGGTCAGCCGCCACACGGGAGAGATCCAAGGCGGAAACTCGGACGATATCCCAGTCGATCACTTGGGCTAAAGTTCGAGCTGCCCCCTTGGCGTGGGTGGCTACGAATGCCACGCCCATCCGGTCCAGCAGGCGCACGATTTTTTCTGCTTCGGATTCGGTCAACGAGGTCTTCCAAACAGCCTCCCCGCTGACCGGATCCAATATGGCAGCTCCGCCGTCGGATACCTGAGGCGTGGTCAGTCCCAACTGCCTAGCGAACTCGACTACGTCGTTAGGCTCACGGCCGGTGGCGATAAATACCGGGATCCGCCTGGCCAACTCCGAGATGGCTTTTCGAACCGGGGGCGAGATTGTTTCATCGGGGCCGATGATGGTCCCGTCCAAATCAAATGTCGCCCCTTTGACTACTATTCCATCATTCTTGGGTACTTCAGCCACCTTTCTCCATTGAAGAACTTAACCGAACATCTGGGATCCGTCCCAGGCCTAAAATAAAATGGAGACGGTCTGACACCCTCTTCCCAAAGTTTGTTGTATCTCGGTCCCGACCTAGAAGCTGGAGTCGTAGGGGTCTTGTCTAGTCGATGACCAGATCCTTGTTCTGCCGGTCGGGCCGCCGCATCTCGGCCAGCCCGTCCGCCGCGTTGTCGAACGTGTTGCAGAACAACTCTATGCCGTTGCCGTCTGGGTCTTTTAGGTAAATGCTTTTGGTCATCACGTGGTCGATAGTCTGGAGATCCGCCACTTCAAAATAGTTCTGCAGGCGATGGTAGTAGTCCCTTAATTCGTCGTAATCTTCAACTTGGATTGCCATGTGGTGCAGACCCAGACCGCCCTCGGTTACTGGGGCGGCGTCTTCCAGAGCTTGGAACAGAGCTAGGTCGTGGTGGGTCTTGCCGCAGGTCAGAAACGTGCCGAAGCCCGGTCGCTCCAACGCGACCTCGAACCCTAACATTTCTGTGTAGAATTTGACGGAGTCGGCAACGTTTCTGACGTTGAGCACTAAGTGGCCGATCCTATTAGGATTTGCCACGCTATTCTCCCGCACCCTTTGTGGACTAGCCGTCTTTACGCGGCCCGCGCTTGCTTATTAGCTCGCCCATCCGAGAATACTATACGTCCGGAGGGCGGTATTTCCAACCTGGAGGCGCCACCCAGGATCTGAGCCAACGGGCGTGCCGTTGTAGAGGGAAGCCCCCGGCATGGAAGGAGTTAGGATCGCATATCGCAGGCGGCTGGACTATCCGCCGCGGCGGTCCTGTGCCCGTGGTGTGGTAAGATGCCTCTGAAATTTGTGTCGGGTAGCCCCAACGAAACTCTCCAAGAATTCTCGATCGTGAAGAGGGGAAACTCATGAAATTTGGCTTGATGTACGAGATCCAGATACCCGAGCCTCACTATCCTGGTATAGAACAAGACCGTTACAACCAGGTGCTGGCTCAAGTTGACCTTGCCGACGAGGTCGGGTTCGACTATTTTTGGACTGTCGAGCATCACTTTCTGAGGGAGTTTTCCCACTGCTCGGCCCCCGAAGTCCTCTACGGTGCCATATCCCAACGGACCAAGCGCATCCGTATAGGCCACGCCGTCGCGCTACTGCCTGGTCAGTACAACCACCCGGTGCGCGTCGCGGAAAGGGCCGCGGTGCTGGACATTATTAGCAACGGACGCATGGACCTGGGCACCGGGCGCTCCACTACGTTGATTGAAATGGACGGGTTCGAGGTGGACCCGGGGCAGACCAAGGCGCAGTGGAACGAGGCCGTTCGCATGATCCCCAGGATGTGGACCGAGGACCCCTTCTCTCACCAAGGTGAGTTCTTCAACATTCCGGAGCGTTCGGTCGTTCCCAAGCCCGTGCAGCAACCCCATCCACCGATGTGGGTGGCCTGCAGCCAGCCCGACTCTTTTAAGGCCGCCGGCGAGATGGGACTGGGGGTGTTATGTTTCAACCTAGGCGGCTATGAGCAGATGGAAGAGCGGGTCAGTGCCTATCGCGAGGCCGTTAAACATGCCAACCCGGTGGGGTCGTTCGTCAACGACCAAGTCGCGGCGCTCTGCATAGTCCATTGTAATGAGGACGACGCGGAGGCCAAACGGGTGGCTGGGCCTGAGGGTGCCTGGTTTGTAGCTCAAGCAGAAAACCTTTATGCACCGTGGGCCGGGCGCAAGGTGCCCGATTCCTACAAGTTCTCGGTTGATGCGATACAGACGGAGCGGGCGAACAAGACAGCGGAGGACCACATGGCCTCGGGGGCTTTCGCCATGGGCAGCCCGGACACCGTCATCGAGATCATGAAGAAGTATCAAGCCGCTGGCGTGGACCAAGTGCTGTGTTTCGTACAACCGGGCCGGTTGGAACACACCCGGATTATGGACTCCATTAAACTGATGGGCAAGCACGTCATCCCTTACTTCAAGTAATCGTAACGAGATCATAAAAAACGTAGGGGCGGGTTTTATAAAACCCGCCCCGACGTTTTTTCACGTTGTGAGTGCTGGGCCCTAGTCGGACGAGGGCAACTTGCGAGGCTCCTGGATTTCCATCTTAACTTCGCAACACTCAATCTCCCCCTCGCCTCCCTTGGTACAAAGGACGCTGCTGGCGCATTTTGGGCAGAGGTACCGTTTTCCTAACTGATTGGCCATCGTAGTTCCTTAGATTGGTTACTTTTTGATTTCCATGGGAACATCGCAGCATCCCACGCTACCGGATCCGCCTTTGGTCACTATGAACTCTGAGTTGCACTTGGCGCAAATATAGCGCTTCCCGGTCTCATTTGCCACCTGTTTCGCTCCACCTCGGAATCGTATATGTGCCGGAAATACCGAGCGACATTTTGAAGCTAAAGTTCTGTCGCAGCGGGCGGTAATTATAGCCAATCCAAGTTGGTGTTTCAACTTGCCTGGGAGTGTAGGAGGCAGGTGTCGAGGACTTGGGGTTACGATTCGAGTGCGGTGGAGTGGTAGTTGTCCCGTTCCGATTTGAACCGGACCAAGAAGCTGGCCTCCCCCAATGGAGTGCCGTCGAACAGGATTGCCGCCGTGTGTAGGCCTGGTTTTTGCACGGGGATACGAAAAGTTTTGATCCACCGCTGGAATAAGATACCCGCTTCCCACTCCACTTTTTGGGCCGGTGGTGTGTCCAGCGGCAAGCCGGGGGTCTTGAGAGCGACGAAGAGGTAGTGTTCGCCGGGTTCTACTCCGCCAACGCAGAGGGCGAGGTTCACGTCCACTTGAGTCAGGACCGGGCTCTGCTGTGTGGGCGGGCCATCTTCTGGCAGAGGCAATTCCACCAAATCGATGATTCCGTTCAGCGAAAGGTCTCCGTCGATCGACTCTTCGGTGCTTCGGCAGAAAAGCGCGTATTTCAGATAGGGATTTTCGTTGGGTGATGCCAAAAGCCCGCTCTCTGGGGTGTTACCTTAGGATTATTCAATTTTAGCACGGTGGATTATTACGGTAACAGCAGTTAGCTGGAACGGGGATTGCGAAGCAACGGCTATGTTGAGAAACTACCCACGCTGTCCTTGGCAAATTTCTCGGGGCCCGGAGGGGTGACTTGTGGCACTGACCCAGACCCAATTTCAAGCCGGCATGACCACCAATCAATATGTGGATCAGATCAAAGTTAACAAAGACCCCTTTATTGAAATATACCACGCGGTTGAAATTCCCCAGGAAGTGAACGACTTTTTTGGAGGTCTTGCCGAACAACTCAAGTTGGCGGTCATCACAGCCGATTGGTGCGGCGATGCGCTCAGCACCACCCCGACAATCCTGAAGCTGGCGGAAAGCATACCCAACATTTCGCATCAGGTGTTCAACCGGGACGACGACGTACCAATGGCGGACAGTTTATTGCCCGAGAACCGGGCGGGAACAGTCCCAATATTCGCGGTGTTCGACCAAGATATGAACGAAGTGGCCCTGTTCATAGAAACAGCGGACGGGCTGGTCCCTCAAATTGACGCCATGGATGAGATGGTGGAACGAGAAACGGAGTCAGAGAGTGAATCAGAATCCCGAGTTGCCAAGCGGGGCAAACGTACCGCCCACCGTGTTGCCCACGCGCGCGATTGGGGCGAAGTCATTCTGCGAGAGTTCGGTCAAGTGGTTGCAGCCGGTCTTAGCATTCCACCAGTGGAACGCCCGGCGATGGGCGGCACTAAATGGCCTGCAGAAGATTAACCGAAGGGTGCCGCTAGTTTTGCGCCCGTAGAAGCCATGCCACAAGGAAGAACTCGCCACTATCCCTAAGAAGTTATTGTAATGGACGATATGGCGGAGGTGTTCGAGGTGACCGACTCCTGATGTATGCCAGGAAGTCGGTTACCTCGAACTGAGTGCAGAGACTAGGGTTCTCTAAGACTGCCGTGACGACGGTATTGTGAGTGTAATCCTGTCGTTGACCGAGCCGGCCTAGGTTTTCTGATCCCGACCAGGGACGAATCTGGGAGTGATGGGTTATGAATCCAGCGATGCCATGATGGGCGACAACTAGGATGGGTAAGCCAGTGGCAGGTGCCGACCTCTAGTGGCGTGGCTCCCACTCGAACGCCAAGTTGGCGTAGCCGACAAACACCCTTCCTCCCGGAGGTAGCCAGAGGGCCGTTGGCGGCAAGAATGGCAATGGTGTGCTGCGACTCGGGCTGGGCATCTAGAACACCACTTTCCAAAGCATCGTCGTTACCCTTTGGAGTGAGGGTAACCCGCTGAGGACGGTTGAACCCTTGAATCGCACCAAAGTCCCGGTCGCACTCCCCGTCGAACCACACTGCGCCGTAATCGTCGATGCATCTCTCGAACCGAACCCGGTTCTTGCCTATGGGCCCTCCGGATACCGTCTCTGGATAAATGAAGCGAAGACAATGCCAGATGAAGGAGAATCCACGGGTGATTGAGGTGTCCAGGTTCTGGACACCTTCCCAAGACGAATCGTCATAGTCCGGTAGTTTGGCTGGGCTACCCGTGCGCTGCGAGACCATCCCTTAGTTGAGTACACCAGGGACGTAGCTCTGAGCGAATTTCCATTGGCCTTCACTACAGCCAGCCCCTCGGGTTCGTTGAGGTTTATTACTAGCCTTCCATTTCCCTCCTTAATTAGGTCGAGTCCCAGTATCCGTTGGCTAAAGTCCCACAATCTTGATCGTGGCGTGGGATCTGTAGATGCGGTTGATGTTGACCAGCATAGGTGTGATTTGCTCCACATATTTGGAGTTGGCCAACCTACCGCCGTCCACACCCCGGAGGTTGGCGATTTTATCGGCCAAGGCCAGTATTGTCTTCTTGGCCTCCGGATGATCCGAACACACCACGACGTCGCCATCCAGCGATTGCAGCGGGTCCTGTAACACCTCGGCGCTAACGTTCTGGAAAGCTGCTACGACCATAGAGTCGGGGAGAATCTCCTGAGCCTCCTCGGCTGCAGACCCGGCAACAACCTCGATGGCCCTGGCGCCTTTGCCACGCTCAAAGGTCATTGGTGAGATCACGCTGACCACGGTCTTGCCCGCCAGGCTGCCGGCCAGTTGGTCCAATACCGCGGACTGTCCCTCATACGGGAACGCCAGAAAAACTATGTCGGCCTGTGCCGCTGCCCTTGCGTTGTCCGAACCCGAGATGGTCACCCCGCCGGCGTTGGTGGCCAGTTCTTTCGCGACTGCAGCGCCTCTGTTGGTATCCCGCGAGCCGATCACGGTAGCCTCACCGGCCATGGCCAGGCGCACGGCGAGCCCCTTGCCCTCGGGACCTGTCCCTCCCAAGATTGCCAGCATGTTTTCCTCCTTCAGAGTGCGTCGGCCAACGAACCTGAAATACTATATCGCCTTGTTGGTGCTGTAGGAAGGCAGTAGCCTCTGTCCCGTACGCTTAAAACGATTGTTGTCTTCCCCTTCTGCCTCGGCGATAATGCGGTGACTTGGTACCCGGCAAAGCTGGGTTTTCTGGGGTCGGATGTTCAACCGTGGCTGGGTTGTTCCTTAGTGCCAAGGCAGTCCAATCGCGTATGTATCAAACGGACGGTCTGCCCCATTTAGCTATTTGGACAAGGAGATCGCGTTTCAATGGTTGATCTCAGGCGCGCTGCCGCAATCGTCGGCGTACACGAACATGTCACTCGCTACGCCCCTGACAAGAGCGAGCTACAGATCCAAGGCGAGAGTGTAATCAAGGCCCTGGAGGACGCTGGTCTCGCCAAGAGCGATGTGGACGGTCTGTTTACTGCCTCAATGGCCGTCCGAAATAGCGGTTTGAACCTGGCCGACTACCTGGACCTTTACCCAAAGCATTTGGACAATACCACGGTGGGCGGAGGGTCCTTCGAGTTCCACCTGGCCCACGCCTTGAACGCTATCTACGCCGGCCGCATCAACTGCGCCGTGATTACCTACAGCACACTGGCTCGTTCCGGAGGAGTGTCGGTTGGTACCGGCGGCGTCGGTCGCTTCGGCCATCCAAGGCTGGACCCCTCTCCGGATAGTTTCGAGGAACTGTACGGATTGACCACCGTGGGCTTGTACGCCATGATCGCTCAGCGGCACATGCACCAGTATGGGACGACGGCGGAGCAACTGGCGGAAATCGCTGTCACCATGCGCCATCACGCCTCGATGAACCCCGAGGCGTTGTTTCGCGAGCCCATCACCGTCGAGGACGTAGTACGCTCCCGAGTTATCTCCTCACCCTTGCACCTGATGGACTGCTGCGTCATCACCGATGGCGGCGGCGCGGTGGTGGTGGCGTCCCCGGAGCTCGCTCGAAACTGCAAACAGATTCCGGTCTGGGTTCTGGGGACCGGCGAGGCGGTAGCGCACCAGGGAGCGGGGAAGCGTGATTTGATCTACATTGCGGCTAAACAAAGCCACAAGTCCGCCTTCGCCGGCGCGGGGGTGACCTGCGACGATATAGATTTGGCCATGATCTACGACTCGTTCACCATTACCGTGCTAGAGACCCTAGAAGACCTGGGCTTTTGCGAGAAAGGTGAAGGTGGCGATTTTGTCACCGGAGGGCGTCTTCGTATTGGCGGGCAGCTGCCAATCAATACTGATGGAGGCGGTCTGTCTTCCAACCATCCGGGCATGCGTGGAATCTTCTTGTTGATGGAGGCCACCAGGCAACTCCGTCACCAATTCGAAGGCACGCCGCGTCAGGTCCCGGACTGCAAGATTGCCCTGTGCCATGGGACTGGTGGCACTCTGGGATCTCGCCACAGTGGTGGCACTGTGATCTTAGGGAGGGATTAGGTAATGCCTGAATGGAACAAGCCCTTGCCGACGATCGTTGGGGAGACCCGGCCCTTCTGGCAGATGTGCCGCCAAGGCCAGCTATTAATCCAGCGCTGCGACAGCTGTCGGGAGTACCAGTTCTATCCCAGAGGAATCTGCGCCGGTTGCTGGTCGGGCGACATCCAATGGGTGGCTTCCAGCGGCAGAGGCACAGTCTGGACGTTCACCGTCACCTACCAGAACCGTACTACCGGCTTCGACCAAGGGCCTTACGTTCTGGCTTTGGTGGAGTTGGAGGAAGGCGTGCGAATGTTCACCAACATTCTGGAATGTGAACCGCAGGACGTGAAAATCGGGATGCCGGTTGAAGTTACCTTCGTCCAAGTCACCGACCAGATCACGGTCCCTTATTTTAAGCCGGCGGGTTAAAAACGCTCGCCCTGAGCTCGCCGAACGGCTGTATCGGTGAGGGTGTCGTCCGACACGCTCACCACAAAGGGTATTCAGCAATGGTCTTATCGCTAGGTCGGCTACTTGCCCTCCAGTTGGGCGCGAAACCTTAGGGTGTCGCTCTGGTCTTGGTCGGCCTGAGCTAAGTCGGGCTGGTCGTTGAATAGGTAGACTACAGAACGCTGGCCGTAGTACTCGTCGGCTCCGGGATCTAGTTCTATGGCTTTGGTCAGATCCTCTATAGACTTGTCGTAGAGCCCTACTTCGTAATAGGAACAGCCCCGGTTGTAGTAGGCATCGGCGTACGCTGGGTCTAATGCGATGGCCTCCGTGTAGTCCTCTATGGCCCTGTGATAGACGGCGTTCCGGCTGTACCGGTTGCCCCGGCCCACGTAGCTGGCCGCGTCCGTCGGCTCTTTCTGATGTCGTCTTTCAAATGCCATTTGATACTCAAAGCAATCGTGACTCCGGCGTAGCTCCGAATCCACGTAATCACGTTGGCGCCACTCCAAACTTCCCTTCGTTAAGGGTGTTGCCGTCGGTCTCAGGTGGCCGAAACTGAGCTATCCTGGCCGATATCACTCCCATCCTAGGCTCCCCGATTAACGGGGAAGTAATTGTGGTCGGCGAATTCCCCGTTACTCCGGGAGGGCTGTAATCCATGCGGGTTGTTGCTGTCTCGAAGAGCGAACACCGAGCGCACCTTTAGTTTTGGCGGTACCATCAGCTTACATCACTGAACGAACGAGTCCCCCGTCAACAAGTATGGTCGTGCCAGTGACGTAGCTGGAACGGTCCGACGCCAGGAACGCCACTAGGTTGGCCAGCTCTACCGGTTCTCCCAAGCGTCCGATTGCTGTTTCGGCGGCCCGTAGTGCCAACCCTTCTTCCAGACTGATCCCCAGCTCCTTTGCCCGGGCTGCGACGTTAGACAGCATGCGCTCGCTGAGTATTGAGCCTGGGCAAACGTTGTTGATCAAGATGTTGTCCTTCCCCACCTCGTCAGCCAGGCTCTTGGCGTAGGCCACGACGCCCATGCGGGTCGCCCCCGATAACGCTAGATTGGGGATCGGGTTGTATACGGTGCTGGCCAGGATGTTGATAATCCGGCCTCCGCCTCGCACTTTCATGTGAGGCAGGCCCTCCCGGCACATGCGCCCGAAGAAAATCAGCGAACGCTGCACCGAGGTCTCCCACAGTTCTTCGGAGGCGTCGACCGCCTTCGTTAGAGGGGGGCCGCCGGAGTTGTTGACCAAGATATCCAGGCCGCCAAACCGTTCCAAAGTGGCGGAAAGAAGGTTTCTGATGGTCTCTAAGCGGTCCAGATCGCCAGCGTAGGCTAGCACCTCCGCTCCTGTGGACTCCCGGATCTCTCCAGCCGTCTTTTCTAGGTCGGAGCTGGTCCGGCTGCAAATCGTGACCCTGGCGCCCTCTTCGGCCAGCACCTGGGCGCAGGCCCGTCCTAGGCCTTTACTGGCGCCTCCGATTACTACCACTTTGTCTTTCAGTCCCAGATCCATGGACTCCAGTCGCTCCTTTGAGAATTCGCCTCGAGCGGTTTCACCTCCATCTTTACCCTCCCCTTCAAGGGGAAGGAATTTGGATCGGTGATCTTGCCGATTATAGCAGGGGCTAAGGCTGTAGCACATTTCATGCCCGGAGAACCCTGTTCGCCCCACCGTTGCTTGAAATGGTGCGTGCTATACTTTCCCCGCCCATCTGACTGACGTTCAACCGAACCAATAAGGAGTGCCGTGCTGCCTTGGGACGACGCGTTGGCCCTGGAAATCGAGACCCACGCTGTGGCATTCGCTAGGGGCGCGGGCGAGATTCTGGCGGAGCACTTCGGTCGAAAGATCGAGGTCGAATTCAAAGATGATGAAAGGCGCGACCCGGTCACCTCCGCCGATAAGGCTACTCAGGAATACTTGGCTAAAGAGATCGCCAAACGGTTCCCGGAACACGGTGTGCTGGGCGAAGAAGCCACCGACGAAGAAAAAGAGTCGGAGGCTCCAGCTGCTGATATCCTCTGGGTGGTGGATCCTCTGGACGGAACCACTAATTTCCTTAACGGCCTGCCGGTTTTTGCGTCGTCCATCGGCGTACTGTATCGGGGTTGGCCTATAGCTGCCGCCCTGTACCTGCCTTGGCCCAATGCCCAAGGCGGGTTTGTGCTGCACTGCCGTAAAGGCGGTGGAGCCTTCGCCGATGATGAGGCGGTTTCGGTGTACGCTGCCGAAGAACCGGTACCCAATCGCCTTATCGGCGTTCCCGGCTATTTCGGGGTGGCCAGCCGGTTCTCTAAGCGTCTGGCGGGCAAAGCCGGCGAGCCGCGAACCACCGGCAGTATCGCCTACGAGCTGGCCATGACGGCGCGCGGCGTTATGCAGTACACTATCATAGGAGCCCCCAGGTTGTGGGACATGGCGGGCGGGGCTCTGGCGGTGGTCGAGGCCGGAGGCACGGTAATGACCCGGTTCCGAGGCGAGCGCAAGTGGCACGCCATGGAGTGCCTCGTGCCTACCTGGGAGAACAAAACGCCCACCATGAAAGAACTTCGCGATTGGGTGGCTCCGCTGGTAGCCGGCAACAATCAACTGGCGCCCTTGATCGCCAACAATGTGCGCCGCCGCATCAGCCTTAAAGCCAAGGTGACCCCGGTGGTCAGAAAATTATGGCCGGAGAAGCGGCCGAGTCTCCACGCTTCACCCGCGAAAGACGAAAACGCGGCGTCGTCCACTCCACCGTCGTCCTCATCCTAACCTTCTCACTCTGGGGAAACCGAATCAGTGGCCAACTTTGACGGCAGTTGCATACCCTAGGCGCGGTCTGGCTCCCAGCCCCATGGGCGGGGCCCCCACCCGGCCTCGAAAACCTTGCCCTTCTTGACCGACATCACCGGTGTGACTGCTTTATCCGATTTCCGGGAACCACCCACCACATCGAGGACTACCCAGTCGCCATCTTAGACATCTAGGACAGAGAGGTCAGCCTGTTTACCGGCGTGTAGCGTTACCAGTCGCGACACCCCACCGGCCGCCATGGCCGGGTTTTACGTGGACATGGTCACCACCAGCACAAAGGAGAACCCCATTGCCAGGAACCGGGTCATC
>CAZYBD010000107.1:0-16711 GCA_964645515.1 uncultured Dehalococcoidia bacterium
TAAACCCCGGAGACGTTCTCGAGTGCGGCAAGTTGGACGCGAACCAACATTTCACCGAGCCTCCTCCGCGTTACACCGAGGCTACGCTGATCAAAGTCATGGAAGAAAAAGGTATTGGTCGGCCCAGTACCTACGCACCGACGATAGGGACTTTGGTTGACCGTCATTACGTGGATCGTGAACGTAATCGGCTTACGCCCACTCAGTTGGGCATCACCGTTGCTGATCTGCTCACCGAGTATTTCACGGACGTCATGGACCTTGATTTCACTGCGAAAATGGAAGAGGAGTTGGACGACGTTTCTAGGGGTGAGCGGGATTGGGTGCCAATGTTGGACGAGTTCTATAAGCCCTTCCAGAAGGCACTGGAGAACGCCAACGAACAAATGCCTAGAGTCCGTTTGGAAGAAGAGACGGACGAGGTCTGCGATCTGTGCGGGAAGCCAATGGTAATAAAGACTGGCCGGTTTGGCCGATTTATGGCGTGTACCGGCTTCCCAGCCTGTCGCAACACCAAGCCCATCTTAAACAAGATCGGCGTCGAGTGTCCTAAGCCTGACTGCAGTGGAGAGGTCGTTGAGCGAAAGGGCCGTGGACGGGGTCGGCCATTCTGGGGATGCTCCAATTACCCCAACTGCGATTTCATTATTAACATGCGACCATTACCCACACCCTGCCCTGAGTGCGGCGGCATGATGGTGCAGCAAGGCCGGAACAACACGGCCTGCACCGTGTGTAGCTGGCAAGAAGCGGTACGAGAGGGAGAAGGGGAACTGGCGCCCGTTGGCGACTAAATTGGGTCTCAGGCCCGCGGCCGCCGAGTCCGGCAGGCCGGCGGAGTTGGACTACTACCTGGCAAGATATCCACGCTATTTGCGCGGGCAGCGCGGTCTGTCTGAAAACACCGAAAGGGTTTATTTGGCCGACCTACGGACGTTTCGGGAGTACCTGGTTCGCGAGGGCCTATATCTCACCGACATGGACCGGCAGCCCCTCCGAGGTTACCTGGCGTGGCTGACGACTGAGGCTAGAGGCAATGGCGAGGGTTACGCTAGAGTGAGCGTAGCGCGCAAGCTCACGGTCCTCCGCTCTTTCTATCGTTTCTTGGTCCAAGAGGGGCTGTTCCTTTCGACCCCGGTGCCGTCCGGCCGGAGTTTCAGTCTCAAGGTCAAAAGACCGTTGCCGGGGTTTCTCGGAAGGCGCGAGGTATACCGCCTGATGGAGTCGCCGGACGGGACTACCCTGCTTGGTATCCGGGACAGAGCGATTTTGGAAATACTTTACGCCTGCGGAGTGAGGCTGGCGGAAATACAGGGAATGGACATCAAGGACATCAACTTTTCGGAACGAACTGCGTTGGTTCGTGGCAAGGGTTCCAAGGAGCGCCAGGTGATATTCGGTCGACCTGCCGAGCAAGCACTGCAGCGCTATCTCGATGAAGCCCGTCCTCAACTGTCCGCTACGCTCAACGATGCGCTCTTTTTGAACCGCTACGGTCAGCGACTCTCTCGGCGCAGCGTGGAAAAACTGGTTCGGCGCTATTCTACTGTGTCCGGCACCAGGACTGATGTGCACCCCCACACGTTGCGCCACACCTTTGCCACTCACATGCTGGAAGGCGGTGCCGACTTGCGGGTGATTCAGGAGCTGTTGGGCCATTCGAGTCCCACCACCACCCAGGTTTACACTCATGTAACCAAGCAAGAGGCGCTCGAGGCTTATTTGTCACACCACCCACGATCAGACGAACCGTCGGGGGCGCACAAGTCTCAGACGAAGTCTCCGCGTGCACCTGATCGAAAAGTGTACCTGTGAATGCCTACCACGAATCTGATGGGGAAGGGTAGCCGATGGCCAAATTCTTGATTCTCAACGGCCCCAACATCAATATGCTGGGCCGACGGGACGCCAGTATATACGGGTCTATGACCCTGGACGAAATAAACCAGGAAATTTCCAAGGTGGCTGACCGCTTGGGAGTGGAAGTGGAGTTTTTCCAGTCCAACTTGGAAGGGCGCTTGGTGGACCGTGTCCACGAGAACTGGGACAAGGTGCAGGGTATCGTTATCAACCCGGCCGCGCTCACTACCTATGGACTGTCATTAAAAGACGCGCTCATCGACATCAAGCTGCCATTTATCGAAGTCCATCTCAGCAATCCGCACGCCCGAGAGTCTTGGCGGCACGACTCGGTGTTTACCGAGGTCGCCCGCGGGCAAATTACAGGTTTCGGATATAGAAGTTATACAGCGGCGTTGGAAATCCTGACTGCATTGGTTGAAGAGGAGTCTACATGATGACCGAACCTATGAAGGAACGCTTGAATCGTTTCGTGTCCCGACTGCCTGAACGAGAAGTGGACGCGGTATTGGTATCCGGTCCGGATAACCGGCGTTACCTTTCGGGGTTCAGTGGGTCGGCTGGCCAATTACTGATCAGCAAGGAGCGGGCAGTCCTGGCCACCGACTCCCGTTACACTGAGCAGGCTACCAACCAGGCAACTCAATTTCAGGTCCACCAGGTCCGCAGCGGCTGGAGCTGGCTAATGGAGCAACTGAAGGAGACGGGCGTGAAGCGCGTAGGCTTCGAAAGCCAAGACATGACGGTGGCCTCTTACAATAGCCTGATTGATGTACTAAAGAAAGAGTCCGACCTGAGGGAGGTTTCGTTGGTCCCACTGGCCGGCCTGGCAGACGACCAGCGGATCATTAAAGATGGTGACGAACTCTGCCTGCTACAACGCGCCATTGACGCTTCCGATGCCGCCATGGAGGTGGTGTGCCCCGCTATTACAGAGGGCATGACGGAGCGGGAAATTGCTTGGCGTATGGAAGTGGCGATGCGTGATGCCGGCGCGGACACGATCAGCTTCGACACGATCGTAGCGTCAGGCCCCAACGGGGCGATGGCCCATCACCAGCCCACCGACCGCGCGATTCAACGGGGCGAGCCCGTCGTCATAGACATGGGCGCCAAAGTCGGCGGCTACTGTTCGGATATCACCCGGACGGTCATCATTGGCGAGCCCGACGAGATGTTCCAAAAGATATATGGCATCGTTTTGGGGGCCCAACTTACAGCCATAAATACCGTTCAGATTGGCATGACTGGAGAGGAATGCGACAGCCTGGCACGGGACGTGATCGCAGAAACTGGCTATGGTGATAACTTTGGCCACAGCTTGGGCCACGGCGTAGGTCTGGCGATTCACGAGAATCCCCGGGTCAGCCCCAAGTCGACCGACTCTCTCGATTTGAACACGGTCTTTACTGTGGAACCGGGTATATACATCTCTGGGTGGGGCGGCGTGCGGATTGAAGACATCGTGATCCTCGGCGACAACGGGGCTACTCCCTTGAGCAAGGCGACCAAGTAAGGAAGTTTTCCTTGTCTTGCTCCGGATGACCCGTCGTATTATCGTTACAACGGAGGAGATGTGGGTGACAGAATTGGGTGTAAGGGCGGGTTTTAAACTTACTCTTACCGTTTACAGGGTAAGCTGCGTTTCGAACCGGGTTTGAGGTTCCGGCGATTGGCTTCTTGCTAGACCCGTTTAGAATTGGTTTTCTTTTTGTTTCCGGGGTGCCGCCGAATGACGGAGGCATTTACCAACCTGGAAGTGGATATACGCTGTGATTCAGTCGCCCAACTGCCTCGGTTTCCGATCCCCCTGACAAGGCTTGGTGGTAAAATCCCTCGTGTAATAGTCTGATAATCCCTGTAAGGCTTTTTGCAGTCCTGGAGGCACCGGATATGAGTATCAATTTCAGTAACTTGAGCCGCGGGCTGGTCATCGAATTGGACGGTCAGCCCTGGGAAGTGGTGGACTACGAACGCCATAAGATGCAACAGAGGGCCCCGGTCACCAGAATCAAGATGAAGAACCTCTTAAGTGGAGCAGTGGTCGAGCGGACCTTTCAGCGCTACGATACCGAGTTCTCGGTCGCCGATATGGACAACAGGCCGACCCAATACTTGTATACTGACAGTGAGTTCTATTATTTCTTGGACCAAGAGACTTTCGATCAGTACGACTTGACCAAAGACCTGTTGGGCGATTCGCTGAACTATCTGAAAGAGAACATGATTGTGGAAGTGGTTTTCTACAAAGGCAACGCCATCAACGTAAAACTGCCTACTCATGTGGAGTTGGAAGTAACGGAGACCCCTCCGTCTTTCCGTGGTGACACTGCCCAGGGCGGCAACAAGCCAGCTACTCTGGAAACCGGCCTTCGGGTCAATGTTCCGATGTTCATCACGCCCGGTACGGTGATCCGAGTAGATACACGAAACGGCGAATATACCGAACGTGTGAGCTGACTCCGTGGCGGTGTTTTCGGTCAGCCAGGTAACCTCCCACATCAAACGATCCCTGGAGACCGATCCTTTGCTGGATGATCTGTGGGTATTGGGAGAGGTCTCAAACCTGCAAGTTGCTGCTTCTGGACATACTTATTTCAGTCTGAAAGATCGGCAGGCTGTGCTGCGCGGCGTTATGTTCAAGGGCCAACCTGGCTCGGATATCCTGTCTGAAGGTACCTCCATCTCGGCCCATGGGCACATCTCTTTCTACGAGCCCAGAGGGAGCACCGACTTTCTGGTCGATATCGCCTTGCCTGAAGGCCTGGGCGAGATGTCTCTTGAATTGGAACGACTAAAGCGCCGACTCGAAGCAGAAGGGCTTTTTGAAGCAAGCCGTAAGCGTCCCCTGCCCCAGTTCCCCAAGGTGGTCGGCGTGGTAACCTCGTCCACCGGCGCCGTTTTTCATGACATCTTGAACATCGTTGCGCGGCGTTACCCCCTAGTCGAACTGGTTCTAGCACCAACGGGGGTTCAGGGAGAACAAGCAGCGCCTAATATTGTCTGGGCTTTGGAAACGTTGGACAGGGAAGGGACTTGCGACGTTATCATTCTGGCCCGTGGGGGAGGGTCATTGGAAGACCTTTGGGCCTTTAACATGGAACCCGTAGCCCGTGCTATTTATGCCAGCAAGACTCCCGTGATTAGCGCTGTCGGCCATGAGACCGACGAGACCATTGCCGATTACGTGGCCGATCTCCGCGCCCCCACTCCCTCTTCGGCCGCGGAGATTGCTGTTCCCGACCGGGCGGTCCTCCAGCAGGCGCTGGCCGGTGCGGGGGCTGGACTCCACCGTAGTGTGTTTGCGTGGATTGAACGGCAGCGTGGGGAAGTAGCACGGGCCCGGCAGCAGGTGCAGGTAGGACTGCCTGATATCCAGACTTGGCGCCGACGTATCGACGATATGGGCCGAGTAGTTGCATCCGACGCCGGCAATGTCATTCTGCAGAATAGGTTGGGTGTTAACGGTTTGTGCCAGCGGCTGCGCGGGTTGGATCCCAAGGCGACGTTGGACCGCGGGTATTCCATTGTAGAACTTTCCGGTTCGGGTGACGTGGTTACTAGGAACGGGCAGGTCGCCGCGGGGGAAACTCTCAACATCACCGTGACCGACGGCGCCATCTCGGCCGTGGCCAAAGGTCATTTGAGAGGTTCTGGTAACAAAGACCGTCGTGGCAAGAAGAGCCGCGAGAACGACAGCCAGAAAGTGGGCGAGCAGAGGACGGCCCGCCTGTTATAGCCCATAAGGAGCTTAAGGCCATGTCCGCGACCCAGGACCAGCCCGCACATGATTCGGATTCTCTTTCCTTTGAAGAGGCTTTTCGTCTGTTGACCGATATGGCAGCGGAACTGGAAACTGGAGGTCTGTCTCTGGCAGACGCCACTGCCCGCTTCGAAGCGGGCATGAAACTTGTGGAGCGTTGCAATAACCTGCTAAACACGGCGGAGTTGAAGATAACTCAGCTTCAGAACAGCTACAGAAACGACACCACAGGCGTCGGACCGTTGTTTGACGACCCTTTGTTTCCAGATTCGGAAGAGGGAAAATAGCCTGGTGCGCCTCGACCTTCACGTTCACACAGAATACTCCCATGACTGCGCGGCTCCAGTGCGGTCGGTACTGGACCGGTGCCGGCAGACTGGGCTCGAGTTGGTAGCGATCACTGATCACAATAATATTCGAGGTGCCTTGGAGGCCAGGGAGGTAGCGGATTTCCCTGTGATTGTCGGCGAAGAGGTCAAATCGTTCCATGGTGACATAATCGGTCTGTTTCTGGAAGAAGCAGTGCCCGCACGCTTGTCACCGGGCGAGCCGGTGGCGCGGATCAAGGCCCAAGGAGGACTTGTCGGCGTTCCTCACCCTTTCGATAGAGTGCGTCCCACAGCGCTCGGCCGCAAGGCGCTGTTGGAAATACTGACCGACGTCGATTTCCTTGAAGGCTACAATGGGCATACTCTTCTTCCTATGGACAACAAAATGGGAATGTATTTTGCGGATGAGCATTCGCTTCCTTTGGTGGCCAGCAGCGATTCCCACTCCGCCCTGGAATTGGGTCGGACTTATACGGACGTGCCAGACGACGTTTGGGACGGCACGCCCCAAGGGCTACTTCGGGCCATCCGTGCTGGTCATTGGACAGGCCGACGGCCTAACCCGTTTTTGATGTTGGCCCCCGGTTATGCCACACTAAGAAAGGTGTTGAGCCGAGGATGTTAAGGATAGGGTGGTTCTCCACTGCCCGGGGTGAGGGCTCGCGGGGACTCCTGAAATTCGTGCAAGAACGTGTCAAAGCCACCGGAACCGACGCGGCTATCGAGTTTGTTTTCAGCAACCGAGAGCCGGGAGAGGCCGATAGTTCGGACGAGTTTTTCAAGTTGGTCCGCGGCTATGAGGTCCCTCTGATAACCCATTCGTCGGCCAAGTTTAGGAAAAGCAGGGGTGGGCGGTTCGCCGACCATCGAGACGAATTCGACCGTCAGGTGATGCAGCTACTGTCTGGCCAAGAACCCGATATTTGTGTTCTTGCCGGATACATGCTGATCGTCGGCGGCGAGATGTGCAGGGCCTACCCGCTGCTTAATTTGCACCCGGCACTGCCCGACGGGCCGACGGGCACGTGGCAAGAGGTGGTGTGGAGCCTGATCGAAAACCGGGCCAGTTACACTGGGGCGATGATGCATTTGGCCACTGAGGTGATGGACCGCGGTCCGGTGGTCTCTTATGTTACAGTGCCGATTACCGACGGTGAGTTCGCCGGACAATGGTCGTCAATTGATGCAGGGGATCTGGAGCGGATTAAAGCCGGCCAGGGTGAAGATTACCCCCTCTTCCAGTCGATACGCCGGGAGCAGTACCGGAGGGAACCATATCTTGTGTTTGAGACGCTACGGCAGTTGAGCATTGGCACCCTGAAAGTCCGAGAGGGAACCGTCTTGGATGCCCAGGGAAAACCACTGTCTGGATCCGCGCCTAACGGGGTCTGCCTTGACCGACAGCTAGAGGAAATGATGGCGGAAGATGCGGCTGCGGAGGGAGTCTAGGCGGACTTTTGGGCCGCTGGCGGTGGCAGTTCGATAGTTTCACCCTCGTTGTTTAGAAGCGAAGGGGTGATATACCCTTCGATGTTGTTACGGGCGACTACGCACCTCGACACGCCGCCTATAGAGGGCAGGTCGTACATAACGTCGATTAACGTGTCTTCGATGACGTAACGCAAACAGCGGGCTCCGGTCTGGTGATCGAGGGCGCGCTCAGCGGCCGCTTCCAGGGCCTCTTGGGTGAACTCTAGTTCAACGCCATCCATGCTGAAGAGCTGCTGATACTGTTTAATGATGGCATTCTTAGGCTCTGTCAGGACCCTGACCAGCGCTTCCTTATCTAAGGGTTCCAACACGACCGTAACCGGCAATCTGCCCACCATTTCCGGAATGAACCCGAACTCCAACAGGTCCTCCGGGGTGACGTTGGACATGGTGTTGCCTTCTTTGGAGAGTTGTTCGCCGCGACCTCCGGCCAAGAACCCCATTTGGGACATCCTGGATGCCAACCGGCCGGATACCACCTCATCCATCCCGTCGAACGCGCCGCCGCAAATGAACAGGATGTTCCGGGTGTCGATCTGCAAGAACTCCTGGTGGGGGTGTTTCCTACCGCCTTGCGGCGGGACATTTGCGACGCAACCTTCGATTATTTTGAGGAGTTCCTGTTGGACACCTTCGCCCGACACGTCGCGGGTGATTGAGCGGTTGGCACCTTCTTTGCGGGCGATCTTGTCCAGCTCGTCGATGTAGATAATTCCGTTTTCGGCCTTGGACACGTCCCAGTCCGCCGCTTGAATCAGCCGAAGCAGGATGTTTTCGACGTCCTCTCCGACATAACCTGATTCGGTAAGTGACGTGGCGTCGCAGACGGCGAAGGGGACATCCAGCGTACGGGCCAATGTCTCCGCCAAGAGGGTCTTGCCGCACCCGGTGGGGCCCAACATCAGGATGTTGGTCTTTTGCAACTCCACATCGGATCGACGGTGCCCGTTCCAAATGCGCTTAAAGTGGTTGTAAACTGCGACGCTGAGTATCTTTTTGGCCCGCTCCTGGGCCACGACATAGGTGTCGAGGTTGGCGTAGATTTCCCTGGGCACCAGGTGTTTTGCTGGCTCCGGCTGCTTGACCGGAGCTGGGGCCTCTTCGTTCACCACTTGGCCCAAGACACGGATGCAATCGTAGCAGACAGAGGCGTGACCCTGCCCGGCCACCATCAGGTTAGAGCGTTGCTGCGCTTTCTCGCAGAACGAACACTTGGATAACCTTGGGCCACCGCTACGGTTGCTCGTCACCACTCACTCCCCCCGCTACCTTGAACCAAGCGTACCCGCTCTATATGAGGCTGCCGGGCCACGTCCCAGACATCTAGGACTCTTGGCTCTCATTGGTTTTTGGGCCCAATATCTCATCCACCAGCGAATATTCGACCGCTTGCTCTGCGGTGAGGTAGTAGTCGCGATCAGTATCCCTGGCTATCTTGTCGTAGGTCTGCCCGGTGTTTTCGGCCAACATCGTGCGGATCTTGTCTTGTAGCCTAATTATTTCACGGGCTGCGATTTCGATGTCGGATGCCTGTCCCTGGGCGCCTCCCATCGGCTGGTGCATGTGAATCGTAGAGTTTGGCAGCGCGTATCGCTTGCCTTTGGCCCCACCTGACAACAGGACGGTGGCCATGCTGGCCGCCATACCCAGGCAGATGGTCGATACCTCCGGATTGATGAGTTGCATCGTGTCGTAGATTGCGAGTCCGGCGCTGATGACTCCACCCGGACTACTGATGTACAGGTTGATCCCTTTGTCGGGGTCTTCCCGCTCTAAGAAGAGCAATTGGGCGATGATCAGGTTGGCGATCTGGTCGTTTATCGGGGTGCCCAAGAATACGATCCGTTCCTTGAGCAGCAATGAATAGATGTCGAAGGCGCGCTCCCCTCGGGGGCTGGTTTCGATCACCATGGGAATAATGCTTTGAGGGGCGAATAACCCGCTGTCTCGCGGCTGGTCTAACATGGGGTCCTGCTCCTTAATTTGCTGCTTCGTCTTCTGGCGTAGCGGTATCGTCGGCGGTGTCGGGGCCGCTATCGTCGTTGCCGGTGTCAGCTTCGTTAACGTTGGTTTCGTCCTTGTTATCTTCGCTCGGACTCAAGCCGGCGACCTCTTCTGGGGAAGCCTCCGTTCCTTCGACGATTTCCACCAACCGGGCCATGACCTTGCGGTTTAGTAATGAAGTGCGGATGGACTCTCTGGCGTTGTCTGTATCCATGGCCATCCGCATCGACGCTTGGGATTCGGCGCCTGAGCCGGTTATGAGACGCTCGATTTCTTCTTCCACCTCCGCGAGCTCCACTTCTAGGCCCTCCTGGTCGGCCAGCTTTCGGATCACCAAGAAGTTGTTCAATCGCTGTTCCGCCTCCGGCCGCACCATCTCCCGCCACTGTTCTTCCGTCTGGCCCAGGTAGCCCAGGTAGGTGTCCATGTCCATGCGCTGATTTCGGAGAGCCCGCTCTCGGTCCTCCCGCATGGACTTTAACTCGCGCTCGTATATGATCTGGGAGGCTTGGATGGTCGCCTGGTTTCGCAAAGCCTCCAAACTGTTTTGTTCCAGTTGGCGCTGAGAGTTGTTCTCTCCGTCTTCTGTCAGGCGCTGCCGAACGAAGTCAGTGAGCGCCTCCAAGCTTTCGTAGCCGTCGCGTACACCTTTGGCGAACTCGTCATCAAGCTCCGGCAGCTGCTTTTCCTTTGTCGCTAGAACTTCCACTTGGAGGCGACACTCTTTGCCCGCGAACTGCTGCTGCGGATAATCTTCAGGCACGGTGAGGATGAATTCCTTTTCCTGCCCTTCGTTCAGCCCTTCCAGGTAAATGGAAAAGCCAGGTAGCGGCATCTCGTTATCTTGTTGAGGAATGAAATCTACGCCCTGGTCGTCGATGACTTGCTCGCCGGCAATTGTCCCGGTTACGTTCAGAGTGACCAAATCCCCGAATTCTACTGCTCGTTCGACGGGTTCCCAGGGGGCGGTCTCGTACCGGAGCTCCTGAAGTACGTCGTGCACCTGCTCTTCAGTGATCACCACCGGCTCCCGTTCAAGGCGGATGGAACGGATTACACCGAGGTCAACCTCCGGTTCCAGAGGCACCGTGGCCTTAAATGAGACAGGTTCTAGGTCTAAGACTTCGAGTTCCGGGTCAGCGAAAGCTTTGATCTCCTGTTCTTTGAGTACTTTATCCAAGGACTCAGGGATCATAAACTCCAAAGCTTCCTGAACCAGAGTGGTCCGGCCTACATGGCTTTCGACGACGGAGCGGGGGGCTTTTCCAGGACGGAAGCCAGGGATCTGCAGTCGGTTCACTACGCGCCGGTAGGACCGGTTGAGATAGGGCTCTTCGTCGTCGGCGTCCATCAAGATGCTGAGTGTTACCTCAGTGGGACTGTCCGACTCTCGAGTGACGTTCACTGAATACCCTCGTCATAGGAGTGAGGTGCGCCGCGTTTTCGCTAAATCTTTGGCGCGTAGAGCGGCCCTGTGGTGTGCTTGAGCACACGCAAGTATAGCATAGACATTTTGCCCTTGAAAGCTGAGAATAACGGGTTTTCCCCAGGCGTCCGAGCATATGCGCGTGTATTCCCCCGGGGTTCTTAAGTAGGGTTGTCTTCAGCCGGTTACCACCGTTCGATCGAAATCTTTATCAATGGCATCGATTCCGGGGTCGTTCTGACTTCCCATAAATAATTGCTGCCTCACGATTGCGGACTGTCGGCTCGCTCAAAACCTTCAGACCAGCCCCGCCGGTTGCTGTTTATATAACTTCTCTTGAAGAAAACTTCCAGAATTAGATTAGTTATAGAAATTGCTTAAATTTGGACCAAAGTTTCCATTGACAGTTATGTCGCCTAGTTGGTAGTTTCAGTTATGTTTTCTGTTGAGGTTGGTCAATCGTCTGGCCAGACCCAAAGGAACATTGGAAAAGAGAAGAAGGCATCGGATGTGAGGTTTGACTGCCCTAGGTGGGTGGGAGAGTGCAGTGGTGACTCAGGCGAAAATAGGAAATGCAACCGAACTGGCGGAGGCTTCGATATTCGGACCGTCCGGTGTTTGGTTAACGGAGCTGATGAATCTTAGTTCGTCCTTGTCTGGCTCTCCAGCCCATCATCTTCCGGTGCTGTCCACGGAAATCATCCATCATATGATTACTTTCAACGATGGCGTGTACCTGGACGGCACAGTCGGAGAGGGAGGGCACTGCCAGGCCATGCTTGAAGCATCTCCCGCCCCCAGTCTGGTCTTGGGTGTTGACCTGGATCCTAGCTCTCTGGAAGTAGCCGGATCCTTGCTTTCCGGCTTCGGAGGTCGCTTCGTAGCTGTGCGTGGCAACTACGCCGACATGGATGAATTGACCCGAGGGCAGGGGGTCAACAAGCTCGACGGCGTGCTGCTTGATTTGGGGTTTTCTTCTCGCCAGGTCGAAACAGAGGGCTACGGGTTGAGCTTCCAACGAGATGAACCGTTAGATATGCGCTATGACCCCGATGCGGCACTAACTGCCGGGTTTATAGTGAACCGCATTCAAGAGCAGGAACTGGCCGACTTGATCTACCGGTTGGGTGAAGAGCGCCGGTCTTGGGCCATCGCCCGGGCCATTGTGCGCAACCGCCCCATCAATTCAACGACGGAACTGGCAAGCCTGATCGTCAGCACCGTAGGTCAGCGTCCTGGGGCCTCGATCAACCCGGCGACCAAGACCTTCCAAGCGCTCCGGATCGCGGTAAACGATGAATTGTCCAACATTGATCGTGGGTTGGAAGCCGCACTAGGACTGCTGAACGCCGGTGGCCGGTTGGCCGTTGTCAGCTATCACAGTTTGGAAGACCGCATCGTAAAAGCTTTTATGATGCGGGAAGCGTCTAACTGTATCTGCCCTGCCGGCATCCCAGTATGCACTTGCGAACATACCCCGCGGCTTAAGCTTATCAACCGCCACGTGATCAGGCCCTCCACAGATGAGGTCCGTTCTAACCCGCGCAGCCGCAGCGCTAAACTGCGGGTCGCCAGACGTCTGTAGAGCCTTTGGTAAGCGAGCGGACAGCAGATAAAGGAAGGTGGCGAATTGGCTAAGGATACTTTTTACACGGCCGTAGATATTGGAACCGGCAAAGTGGTCTCCATCATAGCCCGAGTGGGCAGCGAGGGGGAGCTGAAGGTTTTGGGCACCGGCTTAGTGCCCTCAGAAGGAATCCAAAAGGGGCGTATTGACAACTTCGACGACGTGCAAGTGACGGTCCAGTCATCGTTGGAAGAAGCCCACCGCTATATCGGCAAAGGCGTCCTGACGGGGGTTTATTCCAGTGTCAGCGGTAGCCATATCTCTTGCCTTAACACCAGAGAGACGGTTGAAAATCCGGACGACGTAGGAGATATCTCGACACAGATGGTGGACCGTATGCTCCGCGGCTCGTTCCCAGAACTGCACTCTGGACAAGAAGTCCTTCATGTTATCCCCAACGGATACCACGTTGATGATATGACAGGAGTACGGAACCCGGTGGGTCTGCACGGCAGCCACGTTGAAGTAGAAGCCCACGTGGTTTTGGGCGACGCGGCGGTATTAAGGAACACCGTCAAAGTGGTCGAAGCCAACAAAGCCACCGTGAAGAGCTTGGTGTTGCATTCGCTGGCGTCGGCCGAAGCCACGCTCACTGGAGATGAACGGGAGATGGGGGTGGGGCTGGCGTATATAGGCGCCGGCACCACCGACGTAATTATCTATCGGCAGGGCAACCCTTGGTACTCGGCGGTCATCCCGTTGGGGGGGAACCAGTTGACCCGTGACCTGTCGGTGGCGCTCCGCTCTTCGGTTTACATGGCGGAGGAGATGAAGGTCAAATGGGGCAGTGTAAATCTCGACGCTGTTCCGGTGGATGAAGAGGTGGTAATACCCAGTTTCCAGGGGGAACCTAAGCGGGTGATCCCTCGCCGGGAATTGGTCAATCCATTAAATTCCCGTATGTTCGAGATCTTAAAAATGGTCTTGGTGAAGGTCCGCCAAGCTGGTCTAAGGGAGATCCCAGCCGGCGGTTTGGTGCTTACCGGAGGTGGGGCCGACATCAGTGGGCTGGCAGGATTGGTCCAAAAAACTCTGGGCGTGCCGGTGCGGATCGCTCATCCCGAGGGCATTGCCGGCTTGCCTGTACAGCTACGGAAGCCAGCCTTTTCGGCGGCCGTTGGCCTGTTGCTGTGGGGCATCAAACATCAAGGGGAGGCCCAGTCGTCTTTTATGAACGGCCACAGATCTAGAGTGAGCAACAAATCTTGGCGATGGGGCTTGGGGAAAAAACAGGAAGATCGGCGTAGGGCAAGGGTTGGTTAGCGGACGCAGCACCCTTCGGATTGACTAACTGGTCCGGGCCGGCTCGGGCCCTGTACGCCAACATCGCGGTCAGACCAAAATTGAGGATGATGATACGGAGGTAGGGAATGGTACTGGACAATTCAGCAGCATGGGAACCCAACGAAGACCCCGACAGCACTTTTGAAATGGTTCAAGAGATAAACGCCGGAGCGCCCAGCATCAAAGTTGTAGGCGTTGGTGGAGGTGGCAGCAATGCGGTCAGCCGGATGTTTAAAGACAAGCTGCCGGTGGTGGAGTATTACAGCGTTAACACCGATGCCCAGCATCTTTTCCGGACTGACGTTGCCCATCGCATAGCCATTGGGCAGAATCTAACGCGGGGATTGGGCTCCGGAGCGAATCCTGACCTGGGGCGGCAAGCCGCAGAGGAAAGCCGCAACGAAATCGCCAAGGCAATGGAAGGCGCAGACATGGTGTTCTTGGCAGTGGGCATGGGCGGTGGCACTGGAACTGGAGCTTCGCCCGTAGTGGCCCAGATAGCCAAAGAAACAGGGGCGTTGACCGTGGCCGTTGCCAGCAAGCCGTTCTCCTTTGAGGCCAATGCTCGAAAGAGGAACGCAGACGAAGGCATAGCCCGTCTGAAGGATAACGTCGACACATTGATCACAATTCCCAACGACCGGCTGCTTCAACTAAATAGTCACGGCGAACAGACTTTTACTTGGGAAGACGCCCTGAAAATGGCCGATTCGGTGTTGCAACAGGGGATCCAAGCCATAGCCGAAGTAGTCACAGTGCCTGGCGAGATCAACGTGGACTTTGCCGACGTCCGCACCATACTTAGCAATGCCGGTCCGGCCTGGCTCGCGATCGGCAAAGGCAAGGGAGAAAGCAGGGCCATCGATGCGGCACGCATGGCTACCAAGAGCCCACTTCTCGACATCTCCATGGACGGGGCTCGGCGTATACTTTTCGTGATCAGCGGCGGGCCGACCCTGAGCCTCCAAGAGGTCCAAGATGCTGCCAAAGTAATCCAAGATATGTCGGATCCTGACGCCAACATCATCTTCGGGACCTCCCGAGATCCTCGACTAGAGGACGAGATTAAGATCACCATGGTGGCGGCCGCGTTCCCAGTATTGGCGGAGAGCCAGCAAATGCGGGAGCAAGAACTTGAACGATTGCTTCAAGACGTGATTCCCCAATCCGAGGATGAGCTCGACGTGCCGAGTTTCTTGCGGAGTCAGTCGGGCGCCAAGAGCAGAGGCTTTTTCCGGTAAAATCTGCAAAACTTGATATTAACCTCGGATTCTCGAAAGATGTTAATGTGATACTACGAAATGGGCCTTCGATATGAGGTCTGAAGGCCCATTAATAAAGAGTAATATTCTCGGAAGCCTAGCGCACTAATCTCCCTATTCTGTAAGCCACAAACAGGCCCCGGGAACCAACAATAGACCGTCCTCCTGAACAGGGAGGGCGGTCTCTTTTTGTTGCCGAACCAGAGACATCTGTTGGTCTGATTGTGCGTGTCCACAAACCTCCGCCTCCCACCGTGCTCTTCTGCCCCACAACTGTTACGTAATTCGTCCTTTATTGACTTAGCATTGCTCGGTATATACAATCGATACCACTATAGATAGTAGGATTACTTAACAATAACGCTATATATAGTATTTAAAACGAGTTTAAAAATAGTTCGAAAAAAGTCCGAAGATGCATTGCCCGTATTGCTCGCATCCGCATTCCAAAGTTACCGATTCTCGTGTAGTTGAGAATGGAATTCGCCGTCGCCGGGAATGTCAGGCCTGTGAATTCCGGTTCACCACCTACGAGCGGATACAGGCCGTGCCGCTTATGGTATCAAAGCAGGACGGGCGGCGAGAGGAGTTCAATCGGGAGAAACTGATTGCTGGCATCAGAAAGGCCTGCACTAAAAGACCCGTGGCTTCGCGTACCATCGAGAAATTGGTGGAAGATGTGGAAAGTCAGCTGCAACAACAGGGGAACTCGGAGGTTTCGACTTCAACCGTGGGCGCCATGGTAATGGATAAGCTCCGAGAGCTGGACAGAGTGGCTTACATTCGTTATTCCAGTGTTTACCGGGACTTCCAAGATATCGAGAGTTTTGAGAAGGCCGTTCGAGATCTGAGGGACGCAAGTCCTCAACTCCCACTGATGGACATGCCCCCGGTAGCTCCGCGCAGACCGCGTCGCCGGGTTACGCCACAACAAACCGGTTTCATCTCGAACGGCGCGAACCAATATAACGACAACCGGCAACTCGACATTGGGCAAATGGAAAACGGGCCACGGGAGGACACGCAGCAGTCCCTCTCTACTGGGGCCCGCGTTGACCCCGAAGGAGACCTGAGTCAATGAGCGGTAGTTTGCAATATTCTACACTCCCCAGACTATTGGACTTGAACAACCAGGTGCACGACCTTAAGCACCGCATGATGGAGGAACCGGTCCTGGTTGCTAAAAGCCCCGGACAGGCGAGCCGCATAGCCGAGATGCAAGAAGAAATCGAACGCCACACTCGGGCGACCTTGGCCCTCTGCTGGCTGGCCGAGCCTCTAGATGATCTAGATGGCGAATACCCGGAAGAAGAAAGCTACTAGGTCCTAGACCTGGATTCTGCTCCTGTGGATCTGTCTCGTACAGTTTGAACGTCAATCGGTCATGGGAAGACCAACTCAAGCGGAGAGATCTCCATTGCCGATTGATCGGGATTTGAATTTCTGCGTCAAGTTATCTCATCAACCAGGCTGGCGGGGGTGCGTCGGTAATCCTGCGGGTCTGTTCTCTTGTTGGCCCCGATTGGGTGCCATAGCCGGTTGATATCACCGTGCCGTTTCCCTCAGACCCTGGTCTCGCCGAGAGACTAACGTTGTCCGTGTGCGCCGGGCTTTCTGCTTCGCCTGTCAGTACTGTTTCTCCACGAGCCGAGGCCGGCCTGATTG
>CAZYBD010000108.1:0-3794 GCA_964645515.1 uncultured Dehalococcoidia bacterium
CGAGCAAACTCTCCCATCACCTGATATAGCTGTCCCGGTACATCCTCTGCAAAAGTTAGGCACATGGAAGTTTTGTCGCGTCCGGTGGGTGGCCGATCGGACTTCCCCAGCGCCACAAACCTTGTGACGTTGGCCGCGAGGTCCTGAATGCCGGAAGATATGATTTCGGCACCGTTTAGCTCGGCTGCCCGTCTGGGAGCGATAGCGATGGCCGGAACAACGCTAGCTTGAGCGTCGGAAACTGCAGCCACGGTACTCAACGATGCCATTTGCTCCGCGTTAGGAAAAGTTCGTTCGAGGTACTCTCTGCATTGAGCCAGCGCTTGAGGGTGGGAATATACGATTTGCACCTCCGCTAGGTTGGTGCCGGGTTTTCCCATCAAATGGTGTTCGATCGGCAGCACGATCTCTTTTCGAATCAAGAGGTCGGACCTTGCAATGAGCAGGTCCAATGTGTAATTCACGGATCCTTCCAGGCTGTTTTCTATGGGTACCACTCCCTCGTCGGTGTCGCCCTGGGAGACCGCGGTACCTACGGCGGTGATGCTCGGGTAAGGGACAAGTACGTCATTGGGAGCGTAAAGGAGCGTCACCTCTTCTGTGTATGTGCCGACGGGACCCAGGAAGGCTATTTTGGTAGCCATGGTTAGACCCCGGTAAGTATGTCGTAAAGAATCTGCTCGTTGCCGGTTGGTGTCACCGCCACCAGTTCGTCCTCCGACTCCACCAATGAACGACTGTCGGGGAGTTCTGCCCCGCCCTTTTTGACCACCAAGGAGATAAAGCTGTTGGGCGGCAGTTCGACCTCACCAAGACGTTTTCCGACGATGTTGGCATCCTCGGGTATAGAAACGCTGACCAGTTCCATCCCTGGTACACGCAGGTTCATTAGGTGGATCAGCGGGCGACCGGGGACACCTTCTTCTAAGGCCTCCAACGCCAAATGGATGGAGTTTATAACAACGTCGACACCGACCTGAGTGAATATGGGCTCATTCTTGGGGTCTTTGATCAAGGCCATGGTTCGGGGGACCTGGAAAATGTGTTTGGCCATTTGGCATACCACCAAGTTGGTGGAATCTACGCCGGTGAGGGCCACCACCATGTCCGCTCGGGAGACGCCTGCGTTCTTAAGTGTGACCTCATCGGTACCGTTGCCCAACAGCGCCACGCTCCCCAATTCCTCGGTGATCAGATTGTAGCGATTGACGTTTCGCTCAATCACCTCGACTTCGTGGCCTCCGGCGATTAAGGCCTTTGATAGGTGATATCCCGCCTCGCTACAACCGACGATTACGACGTACATCTAGGTCCACTGGCCCGTTCATTGGCGAATAGTACCGGATGGAAGTTCACTTTTCGATCGCCTGGCGGACGTCATGTATCATACCGAAGGAGTAACCCACGATATCCAGTCCTAGATTCGAATAAAGGGTTTGGAGTTGTGGAATCCCCAGGTGGCATATAACCTTAGGAACATTAAAGATCTCTTTGGCAATCTGTGCCGCCAGTACGTTCTCGTGGTCGTCGGACGACATAGCCAGGAAAACATCGGCGTGGCTGATTCCACCTTCTTGTAAGTAATCCTGCATCATCGGTTCAGCTGTGAGAACGACCCGCAGTCCAGGGTGGGCCGCCACACTCTCCAAGCAGTTTCGGTCTGGACCCAAGACAGTTATCTCCACGTCTTCACCAAGCAACTCCGGTACCAAGTTGGTGACGAGTCGATGACACCCGTGGATCAGGATTTGCACCGGTCAGTCCCGGAAGAATGTCGGGGCAGGGGCATCTTCCCGCCACAACATCACCTGGAATGAGGAATTGTGGAAGATGTACGACGCCGTGGTGCCTAGAATACACGAACCGAAACTGCGTTTGTAGGGGACCCCAACAATTAGCAAGTCCATGAAGCGGTCTTCAGATTCCAGAACCAGCGCCGGACCGGCTTGGCGCGCTCGTAGGAAGCGAGCTTGGAGGCCCTTGTACCTTTCCTCTGCACTAATCGCCTCGACGCGGGCGAGGATTTCTTCACCTTCATCGATGTCTTTGGCTATCTCCGCTTCTAGGGACAGAGCTAGAGGGACTTCTATCACGTAGACAGCATGCAATTCCGCCTTGGCTTCGCGAGCCAACTGGCAGGCCAAGCGAAACGTTCGTTCACTGTAGCGTGTCCCGTTGACCGGAACCAGAATGCGTTTGGCGTCTAACCGCATTGGGTTATGATGACTCGCACGAACTATTTGTACACAGTTGGATTGATGCAGCTTTTACCAAGGCGTGATTATACGAGCCGAAATTCTCTATTTCAATGACGGTTTAAGCGGCAAATGCACCGGCTGAAATCGGTACGCTGGGGGTCTGGGATAGGAATATCGGAAATAGATGGCCAGGATATTACTGTCTATCCCAGAGACGACTAGAGTCAATAAAGTTGAGACTGGAGGCTCTGCTTAAGACCCGTTACGCCGGTGGAAACTATCTCCGGAAATAGGTGACAGCTCTCGAGCGACCTCCGACATTTTCCCCATCTGCTCGTTGGTGGCAGCTACTATCAAAACGTCGCCAGCTTTGATCTCTTCGTCTTTGGCAGGATGCAGAAACGAAGTCCGGCCGCGACGTATAGCTAGGACGGAAATGCCGTGCCGGTCGCCGGCACCGGCCAATCCGGCCTCTTCCAACGTGTGGCCCAACATCTCCTCGGGCGGTCTTATCTTACTGATACCGTAGTTGGGCACGATAGGCATGTAATCGATGACCCCAGTGGTGAAACCAACGTGGGCGGTGCGTTGAGCGCTTTCCGCCTCTGGATAGACCACGCGGTCTACGCCGACCCGTTCGAGTGTAGCGCCGTGCAATTCATTGGCGGCTCTGGCGATAATAAACGGTACGTTCATGCTCTTCAGCAACACAGCTACTAGAATGCTGGCTTGAATGTTGTCGCTTCCCAGCGCAACTATGGCCACGTCGTACTCTGGGACGTCTAGTTCCTTTAGCACCGACTCGTGAGTGGCGTCTGCTCGCACCGAGTAGGTGGCCTGTCCCAGTTGGTCTTGGATTTTGGACTCATCAATGTCGATAGCCAACACATCATGGCCGCTTTGGTACAGCTCTTGTGCCACCATCGAGCCGAACCTGCCGAGGCCTATAACGCAAACCTGCTTCTTCACGGAACTCCTTCCACCGGTCGGTTTAGGCGACCGACAGCTGTGGGTAGCTAGCCTATTTTAACTCTTTCCTGGGCAAACCGGTACACCTCGGTTTCGTCCTGCTGAGGCGCCAGCGCTAGGGCCAAGGCCACCGGACCCAGCCTGCCTATGACCATAGCCAGGATGAAAATGATTTTCCCTGCGGTGCCTAAGCCGGGGACAATTCCGGTGGAAGCACCGGTGGTGCCCAGGGCCGAGACCGTATCGAACAGCAGGTGCAAGAACGGTATGTCCGTTTCCATCGTGGTCAGAATGGGAATGGCAATAACTATGAACCCCAAGCCGAGAACCGCCACTGTCAACGCCCGGTGCAGTTGGAACTGCGGAATTTCCCGCCCGAAAGCCTCGGCGTGTGCCCGGCCTCTGAGTGACGAAACAACGGCCGCGACGATTACGGCGAAAGTCACAACTTTAATCCCGCCGGCCACCGAGCCAGCTGCCCCGCCGATGAACATCAGGCTGGAGAAGGTCATGTTGGTAACGTCTTCAACCCGGCCAAAATCGAAAATGCTGAACCCGGCCGTGCGCCCGCTCACCGATTGGAACACCGCCCCCACTCCCCGTTGGGACCAGCTGAGGGGTCCCATG
>CAZYBD010000109.1:0-3323 GCA_964645515.1 uncultured Dehalococcoidia bacterium
ATGGCTGATCTGCGAATAATTCCTGTGCCTCCGTCCGACCCAATTCCGCGCGCTCGAACTCAAATGATCCGGCAATGGCCCCTTTCATCAACTCTTCAATCTGTTCCAAGTCCTCGGGAGTAAAAGGCCGGGCGACTTCGAAGTCGTAGTAGAATCCGTCCTGGGTGGGAGGGCCGATACCCATCTTGGCTTCCGGGAACAATTTCAGCACAGCATCGGCCATCACGTGGGCCGCGGAGTGCCTCATCCGGTGGCGGTGGGCTTGGGCTTCATCAACACTCTCTGTTTCTAGTGTGCCATGGTCTAACATGTTATTTGTCCAGTGGAAGCATTCTGAGGCCGCAGTTATGCGCCGTGCGCGGCTGGCCTCCATTATAGCCTAACGAATTGCGGAGATGGCAGAGGAACGATGCCTGGCAACCCTTTTGCCGCCGTGCACTGACCAGCCCCGTCCTGCATACCTGGAGCTCCTTGACTGCACGGCGCCCCCTATCCTAGGGTCGATGACGGCTGGCGTGCCAGAGTCATCGTAATTAGTATGATCGGGGCGATTTGAGGTTTATTGTTAGTGCTTAATGGCGCTGGATATAATTGACGTTCAGGGGTATTTACGCAAAGAAGGAGCGTATGGCGACCAAAGAGGACCTGGAAGATTTTGTCACCCAGGTAACTTGTCCTGGCGACTTTGACGATTTCTGGTCCGGCGTTCTGGCAGAACTGGCCCAAACGCCGCTTCATCCAACGGTGACCCCGGACATTTTGCGTAGCAACGATGACGTCAATGTCTACCAGGCGACCTATTTGAGCCTGGGCGGACTGGAGGTATTTGGCTGGTACAGCTTGCCCTATAGCGGCGATGGACCGTTTCCGGCCATTCTGCTCTTGCCTGGCTACAAGTCGGAGCCGGTTCTTAGACGGGATTGGGGTAGGAAAGGAGTGGCCGTGCTGTCGGTAGCGGTCCGAGGTAAGCTGCCTAGCAGTTCCGAGTTTAACCCAGGGTACCCCGGACTCTTGACCAGCGGCTTGGAGAGCCGGAACTCCTATGGCTACAAGGGAGTGATATCCGACTGCGTCCGCGGTGTAGATTTCCTTCGATCGCAGCCGGAGATCGACCCGGAGCGTCTGTACGCTTGCGGCAGCAGCCAGGGTGGTGGACTAACCCTGATCACCTCGGCGCTGCGCCCGGAAATCAAGGGTGGCGTGTCCGGATACCCGTTTCTGTGTTGCTTTCCCGAGTCGATGACTATGGTGCGTTCTTACCCCTATGACGAGCTCGCCTGCTATCGAAGGGTTCACCCCGAGCGCTCGAAGCAGATGTTAGAGACGTTGCGGTACTTCGACGCCGTCAATTTCACGCACAGGATCAAGTGCCCCATGGTTGTGGGCATCGCTCTGGAAGACGAGGTCTGCCCGCCCGAGACCAGTTATGCCGCCTACCGAGGTCTGTCCGGCGACAAAGAGTTGTGGCTCTTTCCCAACTCGGGCCACGGTAACGCCCACGACTATCCCTCCCGAGAGACAGCCTGGCTTGAGCAGCAGATCCGTCTGGGACAGGTGCGGACGGTAGCCTCATGACCCGGACTCGTTCCAGCGCCGCCACGTTCTGGGAGCGGACCGAGGCCGATTTGGCCGAGACAGGACCCGATGTATCGTTGGCCCACGACGCCTTCTATTCTCAGCCGGAGTGGGACGTATACCGGATGCTTTACTTCAGCAGCGGCAGTGTGCGACTGACCGCCTGGCTCTCGGTGCCCAAAGGATTAGGGCCGCATCCGGCGCTAATCAGGATGCCCGACTACGCCAGTGTACATGACATAATCTTTACACCATTACGGCACCAGACAGTTGTTATGAATGCCACCCACCGTGGGCAGCGAAACAGTGACGCGCAGGTGCGGGCTCGATATCCCGGTTTGCTCACAGACGGGATCGAAAGTGCACAAAGCTATACTTTGCTGGCTGCTTATGCAGACGCACTCCGCGCCGTGGATTCATTGGAAAGCCAAAGCCGGTTTGACATTGGGTCGCTAGCGCTGACCGGTTCCGGATTGGGCGGTAGCTTGGCCTTAGCCACCGCCTTCCGCCGGCCCCAGGTGGTGGCGGTCGCCGCCGACATGCCGCTGCCGTTGGGGCACACATCCGCTTTGGAGACCGGTTTGGGCTACCCTCTTGGAGAGCTGGGCGATTATCTTCGGATGTACCCGACTCGAATGGCCCGGGTGGAACAGGTGCTGTCTGTGCTGAACCCCATGCACGTAGCGGAATCCGTATCCGTCCCGGTCCTGTTGAGCGCCGGTCGCTTTGACCGCAGCACCTGTCCCATTGGCTTCGCTCAGGAACTGGCTGAGTGTCTTCCCACCTGCGATTTGAGGCTCTATGATGGCGCCTCCGAGGGCGGTGGTCACGAACACGCCCAGGTGCGAACCGCCTGGCTCTCTGAGAATTTAGGGCTGGGCCGACGGATCCCTCCCGTCATAACTTCGGCGCCATGCGAGAACCCGTCGGAGTCCAGAAACGTCCCCATTCAAACCTATCTTTTGTGAAAGTAGGCCCTAGTCAGATAACTGTCCTCTCTTTCTGAGAGACGGAGGACTTTGCCTCAAAACAGGCATTCTGAGGAGCGTATCGACGAAGAATCCTAGGTGGAGTTTTTTTTGAGTGAGGCGCAATTCGCGAAACGATATCGTTCGCTGTCTCTAGGGTGACCTTCTCTCACATGCCTTTGAGGCTAAGATCAGGGTGAGAGTGCGATGGCAAATGAGACAGAAATCCATCTTCTATCAACCTATCCTTCAAGGGAGAAGCGCCTATCAAGTTTCTGGACCGAATCTGGACGACAGCACTCCGCTGGTATAATTATTCTAGATATCAAACGACCGCCCAGCCGCACTCTACGCGGCGAGCGGCTATGTGGGGAGATGCAACCAGATCATGGAGCAACTGAAACAGAATCTATCGACTTTGACAGAGAAGATCGAATCAGTAACGGGGCGTCTTTGACCTAGCAGCCAAAGAAAAATTGATTACCGACATGGAGCGCGAGGCTGGCGCTCCCGGCTACTGGGACGACCATCAAGCCGCCCAGAACAAGATGCAACAACTGGGCCGGTTGAAAGATACCGTGGCACGCTGGCGCGAACTGCAGTCCCGCAGCCGCAATCTGGCGGAACTGACCGACCTGGCCACAGCGGAGGACGATGCCTCTTTGGAGGAACAACTGGAGACTGAGGCCCAGGATCTGGCAAGGGATCTGGCCAGAGAGGAAATTGGACTCACTTTGTCTGGGGCCTATGATGACCGCCCGGCCATTGTCTCTATTCATC
>CAZYBD010000110.1:0-8607 GCA_964645515.1 uncultured Dehalococcoidia bacterium
CACGACATGTTTACCTTCAGCCAAGGCCTGTTTAAGGTAGCCACCCGCTGGGTCAGCGCCTCCCATTACTTCCACCACAACCTTGATCTCGGGGTCGGCTAAAATATCTTCCGCATTTGTAGTGATGATGCCAGGAGCTAAATCAACGTCCCGAGGCCGGCCAGCGTCCCGGACTAGCACCTTCTTCAGGTTCATCTCGAGGCCGCATCGGTCGGAAAACGAGAGGTCATTTGTGGTCAGCGCAGCAGCTACTCCGGTTCCAACTACTCCCAGTCCCATTAGACCGACGTTGATTGTTTTCGGGTTAGTCAAAATAATCCAGGTTACCTGAGTGGAACAACCTGCTGCGGTTGAGGTTCTTTGTCAATCCGGGGAGCGGTAACAAACACCTGGTCTGCCACCCATTCATACAATCGGCTGTTGAAGTTCATTCTTACCGTCCCGGCTTCCGAACCGGTTTTGACCTGCGCCTCCTGCCATTCCCGTACAAGTTCGATATTCAGTTTGATTCGCATTATAGGGCGCAACTCTTCGATTCGCGGCCCTGACAACACTTTGACGATGAATATACCGTCAGAGGTGAAGATCGGAGGGCTGGCATCGCCCACCACCAGGGGGTCTATTCCCCGTACAGGATCGCCAAAGAAGGCAGGGTTCAAGTCTGGAAACGCCTTGGCAGGCACCCAACCTACGTAACCATCTCCGCGTGAGAAGCCGTTGGATTGGTTCACTTCCCTAGCCACGACGCTGAAATCTTCAATTTGTAATCGCCGCGCCACATCATTGGGTTGCACTCCACGCGTTTGGGAATCGCGTTCTAAGGGCAATCGGATCCATTGAACTTCAACTTGTTCCATGGACTGCTCGATAGTAGATCCTATGGCGAGGGCCAGATGTCGGAAAGTAATCTGCTCCGCGGCAATAATACGGTAGTCAGCATCGGATAGACCCGTGGAGGTGAGGAACGTCGAGTAGTTTTCCTGGTACTCCCGCTCCAATTGGCCTGGATCGACCTCCTGTCCGGGCGTCACACTGGGCCCGAACCTGCTCCGGAGTTCATCGTCAATGTCAGCTTCTGTTGGGGATATTCCCAGCTGGGGCGCTTCTTGGCGCAAGATCTCGGCGTTAATCAAGTTCTGCAGATATTCGAAGGGAACGGTGCTCAGGTCGACCTCGCCTCCCTGGTATCGATTGACACCCTGGAGCACCCTAATCCGGGCCACTAGGTCTCCCATGTCGAATTCCACGTTATTGACGCTGCCGGCCCAAACCCGCGGGGGCTTATAAAACTCCTCGTAGTATCCGTAAGAGACGATGCCAACAACCACAGCTACCAAGAGGGCACCGATACCGAAAGAGGTATAACCGCGGCGGCGATCCCGTTCCTTAGCTAGGTCTTCCCCCACGGAATCTTCCTGGCGTTCAGGTCGTGCCCGCCCTGAACGCCGCCGACCAGCCCGGTCCGTTGGTGACCTAAACCGGTCAGCGATCCAGGAGATTGCCATCTTCCAACCTCGTCATTATTGGAAAACCATTAGAGCTAATTAAGCGCAAAAAAGAGCGGCGCGGACCTTGGCCCGGCACCGCTGTGATTCTCCAAAGCAGTGGCCCGAGCGGTTGATCAGCGCCGGCCACCGGAAGTAGCATGGTAGGCTACGTACGGAACCAACGCGATGGTGCGCGCCCGCTGTATGGCGGTGCGTAGCGCCCGCTGGTGCTTGGCGCACACGCCCGTCCGCCGGCGGGGTTCGATCTTGGCTCGATCGGAAACAAACCGACGTATCTTGTCGAATTCTTTGTAGTCTATGTGTTTGACGTGTTCCACGCAAAACGTGCACACTCGGCGTCTGGGAGCAAACCTACCTCGTGGACGTCCGCCGGGCCGCCCTCCACCGCCCCCCGGCCTTCCGCCGCCTCCCATGCCTGGGGACCTCTGCGGTGGTCCGGCTGGTCCTCTAGATTCTGTGGTCATGTTCCAATTATTCCTCTTCCGTAATCGATAATATTTCGGTCGACACCCTAAAAGGGAAGGTCATCGACGGTGTCGAATTGGGGTGGTTCGCCGGACGAGCCGGTTCCGGAGGAGGTCCCATAAGACGGGTCATCAGCACCATCTTGGCCGCGACCTCCCAAGAATTGCACGTCGGTAAGGCTAATTTCGTTGACATGCCGCATCTGGCCATCTTGACCTTGGTAGCTGCGACTTCGCAACCTTCCTTCCACGTACACCTGGCGCCCTTTGCTTAGGTATTGATTGCACAGATCTGCCAGTCGCCCCCAAGCACTAACGTTAAACCACTCGGTCTCTTCCCGTTGTTCGCCTTCTCCGGTGGTGTATCTGCGGTTGGAAGCAACGCTAAACGAAGTAACCGACTGGCCGTTGGGCGTATATCGCATCTCCGGGTCCCGACCCAAGTTCCCAATAACAATGATCTTGTTCACGTCTACCCCCAGCTACTCCGCCGTTTCCTCCGCGTCTTCTTCAGCGGACTCTATCACTGTTTCGTCTGCCAGTTCCTTGGGCTCTTCAGCGGGAGCGCCTTCTTCTGCGGCAGCGACCGGTTCCTCTACCACTTCGGCTACCGGTACTTCTTCCCCTTCGGTGGTGGCCCCGTCTTCAGATTCTGTGTCAGCCCGTTCGTGCGTGTTGCCGGCAACTGTACCTTCCGCACTAACAGCAACTGGTTCAGCAGCGTCGGCCGGTGCCACCTCTCCGTCTGCCGCGGGGGCGACCGGCGGCTCGTCGGCTCTTACGCCGGCCGGAGCAGGACGGGGAGGTGGGGTGCGTATCGCCCTGGCCTGGGCGGCCGCTTGGGCAGCCAGTTCATCCTCTGGCAGGGTAGCGGTGACCATCGACCGTAGGACTTGATCATCGACCTTCAGGAAATTTTCCAATTCACGGTTGAATGGATGTTCGGTAGAAAACCGTGTCAGGTGGTAGTTGCCTTCAAGGAATTGGTACTGTCCCTTGCGTATCGGGTAGGCCAATCGGCGGGTACCCCACCTTTCCTCGAAGTTGATATCCGCGTGGCGGTCGGTGATGAAGTCCTTAATCCGGTCCCAAGCCGCGGCAACTTCGTCCGGGTTGATCATCGGGCTAAGAACAACTACTAGTTCGTAATGGCGCAAATGTCCCTCTTTCTCTGCTCTCACTGGGTGCTTTAATTATAGCATCGGCCCTGTCCGCCCTCAACTAGTCATCGATACCTGGAACAGGGAAACGTGAGGTCATTAGTTTGACCTCATCGGCCACACTTTGATGCATACTCAGATCATCAATCCGGGAAAGCACCTTCGTAACCATCCTAGCCACCTGCTTCATCTCTTCTTCACCAAAACCGCGACTGGTTAACGCCGGTGATCCCAACCTTAGGCCGCTAGTGACTCTAGGCGGTTTGGGATCGAAGGGGATAGCATTTTTGTTGGCGATGATACCCACCGACTCCAATGCCTGTTCCGCCTGCTGCCCGGTGATGCCTAGAGGTGTCACGTCCACCAACAGCAAGTGGTTATCCGTGCCCCCTGAAACAAGCCGCATCCCGGCCTCAGCCAGTTCTCCGGCCATGGTCTGGCAATTGGACACCACTTTATGGGCGTAAATCGAGAAATCAGGTCGCAGGGCCTCGCCGAAACAGACGGCTTTTCCGGCGATAGCCTGCATCAATGGCCCGCCTTGCATGAAAGGGAAAACCGCAAAATCGATACTTTTAGCCAGTTCCTGAGTGGAAAGAATGAACCCGCCTCTGGGGCCGCGAAGACTTTTCTGGGTGGTGGAAGTAACGATTTGAGCGTGTGGCAACGGAGATGGATGTGCGCCTCCGGCCACCAATCCGGAGATGTGCGCCATATCCACCATGAACAACGCGCCCGACTGGTCGGCAATTGTCCTGAACCTGGCGAAATCTATAATCCTGGGATAGGCACTGCAACCAGCTACTATAAGCTTGGGGCGATGTTCTTTGGCCAACCTGGCCACTTCGTCGTAGTCGATAGTTTCGGTTTCTTGATCGACTCCGTAGGAAACGAAATTGAAAAGCTTGCCGGAAAAATTAACGCCCGCCCCGTGGGTAAGATGCCCGCCGTGATCCAACTGCATACCCATAACAGTGTCGCCAGGTTGCAGTAGAGCAAAGTAGACCGCCATGTTGGCTTGGGCGCCGCTATGGGGCTGAACGTTTGCGTGTTCGGACTCAAACAGCTTCTCTACCCTTTCGATCGCCAGACTTTCTACAATGTCGGCATTTTCGCATCCTCCGTAGTAGCGCCGTCCCGGATATCCCTCAGCGTACTTGTTAGTGAGAACGCTGGCACCGGTGGCCAGGACTGCCTTACTAGCGTAGTTCTCCGACGCTATGAGCACAATGCTATCGCGTTGCCGCTGGTCTTCGGACTGTAGCGCCTGGGCAATTCGAGGGTCCTGTTCTGCTAATAAGGGCATCGGTATCTCCTCAAAAGGGGGCGATCGTAGGGGGAGGCCGTTGAGAATGTCGAGCGGGAAGGCTCAAAGGCCATGTCAGGGGCATCAATAATGGACGGTGAGGCGTAATCCAGTGTAAGTTCGGTGGTCCAGACTGTCAACGAAGGCAGCGTCCACAGATTGCTACGGTTGACAGCGGTATTGTAAAGTCAAGTTGTGGGCGGCCCCCCAACCAGCCGGAGAAACCAACAGATGAACACCGAGCGCCACGAAGAACTGACCCCAGAGATCAACCAGCACCTGCTCGATTCCGAACGTGCGGAAAGGCTAGACCCTTTCGTTGTGCTTAGCCTCTGCCCCATTAATTTCCGGGACACGGTGGCAGATATCGGCTGCGGGTCCGGGTACTTCACCCTCCCTTTGGCCAAGCACTTGGTAAACGGGAAAGTCTATGCTTTAGACCTGGACCGGGAAATGCTAGAGGCTTGCCGGAAACGGATGGCCAATGCCCGTATGGGCAACGTGGAATTCGACCAGTACGAGGAATCTTCTTTCCCAATCCCGGCTGGCGCCATGGACGGCTTACTGGTTGCCTTTGCAGTGCATCATCCCAAAGACCGGCCCCGCTTCCTCCTTGCCTTGAAAGAATTGCTGAAACCAAAAGGGTGGTGTGCGGTCTTGGAATGGTTGCCTCAAGATACTGAATCGGGCCCACCAGTCGCCTCCAGGATCGCGCCTTCCGAATTGGAACACCTCGCCAGATCGGTCGGTTTTCGCGTGAGCAACTGGCGCAGCCTAAACGAGGATCAATACATCATGATCCTGCTAAACACCTAAGGAGGCGAACTCCTCCAGCCCTATTTGCAAAACTTGGAGAGTATAGGTCCCCCTGAGGTCAGAGCTATCTACCACACTTCGCGGCCCCCTCATTCCCGCCTCTGTAGGAATACAGGCCTGGAGTACGCATCGTCATCATCCTTGGCCGAGATAAAGTATTAATGACACCCCAAAATGCACAAACTATACTAGCCTCACACCAGGCACAGTATTCGTTTGGGGGCGGGCGTGTATTGTTAGCCGGATTGCTGCCAGTTGGCATCTCGTCGGTTAGGCCAGACGGATGACCCTAGAATACTGCTTTCGCCAATCATAGACATTTGTCCTCCCAGGAGGTGCTGAGTGGCAGATAATTACGAAGTTCTGGTAGTTGGAGGCGGACTGGCCGGCATGACCGCCGCAATGTACTCGGCCCGTTACGGCATCCGTACCGGCCTAGTCGAGCGGATGTTGGGTGGGGCTTCGATCATTAATATCGAGAAGATCGAGAATTTCCCAGGGTTTCCCGAAGGCATTTCGGGTGCCGAGTTGGGCCCAGCGGTCCAAGAGCAGGCAATAAACTCGGGCGTGCGTTTCATAATGGGCGAGACATCCGCCATTTCCAAGGCCGGCGATTACCTGGTAATGTCCACCGACACTGGCGAAATTGGAGCCAAAGCGGTAATCGTGGCGGCCGGTTCAACCCTGCGTCAACTAGGCATTCCGGGAGAACACGAGTTTGCCGGGCGCGGCGTCTCCCAGTGCGCCACCTGTGACGGCCCGCTCTACATGGGCCAAGTGGTTGGAGTAGTTGGAGGCGGCGACTCCGGCGCCGACGAAGCACTGACACTGGCACAATACGCCGGTAGGGTCCTCCTTTTCCACCGCAGGGAGCAGTTCCGGGCTCAAAAAGCCTTACACGACCGGGTCGCTCAACACCCCAGAATCGAGATAGTCTGGAATTCGATTCTTGAGGAGGTGCTGGGCGAGGACACCGTTTCCGGAGTGAGCGTCAGGAATACGGTCACTGGGATACGCAACTCGGTCGAGCTATCTGGGCTGTTCGTCTACGTTGGCCTAGAGCCCAACTCCCAGATGGTGGAGGGTCTGGTCAAGGTGGACGGGGCCGGACATATCCCGGTTAACGTCTCTATGGAGACCGAGGTCCCCGGAGTGTACGCCGTGGGCGATATCCGCCAGCACTCGTCTTCCCAATTGGTATCGGCGGCCGGAGACGGGGCCACTGCGGCTATTTCTGCGTTCAAGTATTTAAACAGCAAGGCCTGGTCTTAGTCCGGAACCACCAGACCACGACCCAGAAATAGGAGTATAAGTTGGCCGCAACCAACAATGACGTGGTGGCTGAAATACTTGGTAACAGCAAGATCATTGCCGTGGTGGGACTATCTGACAACCCGTCGCGGGACAGTCACCGTGTGTCCCGCTACCTGCAGCGCCAAGGATACCGCATCATACCGGGCAATCCGATGGTCGACGAAGTGTTAGGAGAAAAGAGCTACCCGGACCTGCGGTCCGTGCCCGGACCGATCGACTTGGTCGATATCTTTCGCAGGTCGCAACTCGTAGCCCCAGTGGTCGACGAAGCCATCGCAACCGGGGTCAAATACATCTGGATGCAAGACGGGGTATTCGACCCCGAGGCTGCCGCCAAGGCAGAAGCGGCTGGAATCCCGGTTGTGATGAACGATTGAACTCTGAGGCAGCACCACCGCCGGTCCGGCGGTTAAAGGCCAATATAAACAGCGGCATCGTATTACGTACCGACACTCCATTAGAGTTCCTCAATTGGAACAACTATGTGGTCCGTTGTTCCAGTCTTTTCTTGGCACTCATTTGGTAGACCAGTATTATCGGTAGCACACGTGATGGCCGGTCTCCAATGCTCGAACATTCCAGTATTCGTAACGCTTTCATCAAAGCTCTCGATTTGCGCCGCCGGGTTCAATCACGCGGCCAAGCATGAATAACATTGGCTTCTTTCATTAGGTCTCCTCAGAAGATTCGCTGAGCCAACCCTTAATAACCGCTATGAGAATATAAGAGGATCAATCACGTCTACGATGCTTCAGAGTTTATCTTGAATTTTTGCCACCGGTCCGTTCCAAGACGGCAGCTATCGACTCAGGAAGCCAAGTTTTCTATGGTCACTGGGTCGATAAAGTCGGCCAATTGGAAGGAGAAGACCCTCGAGTAGAAATAGAGTTCGGCTTCCAATGCCCGTTTGATGTTCTCTGACCGGCGAAACCCGTGCTGCTCGCCCTCAAACGGCACGTAGGCCGTGGGCAAACCTTTGGCCCGTACCGCATCGAACATCATCTCCGCCTGATTTGGCGGCACGATTTCGTCATCCAATCCCTGTAGGAGAAGCAGAGGGCAGGAGAGCAGGTGGGTGTGATTGATGGGAGAGCGTTCCAAATACAGGTCTTGGCGTTGAGGATAAGGACCTACAAGGCTATCCAAATAGCGCGACTCGAACTTATGGGTATCTTTCGCCAACGCCTCCAGATCGCTCACTCCGTAGAGACTGGTGCCGGCCTTGAACACGTCGCGGAAAGTAAGCGCGGCTAGGGTAGTGTAGCCACCGGCGCTGCCGCCGTCGATGGCCAACCGGTCAGGATCAGCTTCACCCCTTTGCACTATGTACCGAGCGGCATAGACGCAATCATCCACATCCACCAGTCCCCAGCCTCCGTTTAGCCGGCGCCGGTACTCGGTGCCGTAACCGCTGCTGCCGCCGTAGTTGACGTCCAACACCCCTATCCCTCTACTGGTCCAGAACTGGATGTTCAGGTCCAATGCAGTGGAGGCGGCAGCGGTGGGCCCCCCGTGACTTTTAAGCAACAAAGGCGGTCTTTCATCGTCAGGGGCGGAGAAGTCCTGGTTTTTGGGTGGATAATAAAATGCATGGGCCGTCTTATTGCCCGCGGTAGGATACTCCACAGATTCAGGAGGCGAAAGATAACCGGGATCGATCTCTAAATCGTGACCCCGACGGACGGTTTCTAAACGTCCGGTGTTGGCGTCCAGGATAACCAGGCTAATTGGCTCCGCGGGCGCGCCAGCGACGAACACGATATTATTTCCGCTGGTTTGTAGATCACCCCGTCCCATTTCTGTAAAAGGTGTATCTATATTTTCCAGGGTCCCGCTTGATGTAGACAATATCGCGATGTGCCAGACACCTCTATAGACGTAGCTGAAGGCGACCCGGTCGTCAGACAGAAAACCGTACGTCGCGGCACCACATACCCACTGGGGTTTGCCTCACTCGTCATCCATACTGTCCTGCGGCTGGACCTGACCGCCTCGCCAGCGATACTTGTTCCACCAACCGGTGCGGTCCGATACGAAAT
>CAZYBD010000111.1:0-5500 GCA_964645515.1 uncultured Dehalococcoidia bacterium
CGGCTGCCTCGTTGCTATCGGCCGCATCCACTTGGACGCCCAGAGCGCCGGCCATAGACCTCGCGAATGCTTCCCGACGCTCCGGAGTGCGGCTGTAGGCCGTTATCTTTTTGACCGAGCGGACTTTGGCCAATGCTTCAAGCTGTGTGGGAGCCTGACCGCCGGTGCCCACTATCCCGACAGTCGCTTGACCGGGATTGGCCATGTACTTCAACGCCACGCCGGTGGTCGCGCCGGTACGCAGTTGACCCAAACGGTTGGCCTGAGTATAGAGCAGTAGACGGCCCGTCTCCGCGTCGTAGAGACTTACTTGAAAGGAGTACTGACCTTTCACTACGGTATAGGTCTTGACACCCAACAGTCCCTGGTGAAATAGACCACCGCCCATCACCGCCAGCAGCCCAGTGTCGGCAATAATTTTACGTCGAGCCAGGTTGAAACCCTCTCCCGAGCCATAATGCAGTTGCATTGACTCTATGGTTTCTAGCATGGCGTCCATTGTTACGCACTGTCGTACGTCTTCGTCTCTCAAGAACAGGGTCATGTCGGTGATCCCTCCTTACAACCAGTCGAAAATCTGCGACAGTATACGACGGTAATGCCAAGTTGGCTAGGAGCGCGAGATAAATGACTAGCACAATCTGGGGGAAGGCGGGATTATCTAGCCGACAAATGTTTACTTGAAGAAGTCCCTGTTCTTGGCGATGTAATGGCGCCATTCGCTGGGTACACGGAACTCATCGAAAATCGCGTTTACCGGGCAGACCGATTCACAATAGGTGCAGTCGATGCAAACAACCGGGTCGATAAAGTACATCTGCTCTTGATCGGTGGTGGCGATACAGTCCACAGGGCAAACATCCAGGCATGCTGCATTTTTTACCCCTATGCAAGGTTCAGTGATTATGAACGCCAAAGCAGCCAGGAACCAGCGGTTAGTTTGGAAATCAAGGCAGCAACTTACGGGCTGCACGCAACAACAACTTCAAACAGAGCTAACATTCTTAAATTACCACTATATGTTGTCAAGGGATAGTGTGTGATATATTGTATCGATTCGTCGAATAGAACACCGGATTAGAGCTCTTGGAGGGCGATTACAATGGAACTCCGGGAACTTATCAGTTTTTACCATGTCGCCCGGCTACGAAGCGTTTCCAAAGCGGCCCGGAGCCTCGAACTGGGTCAGCCGACCGTTACGACCCACCTCCGCAAACTGGAGAATGAGTTTGAGATCACCCTTTTCGACCGGATTAAACGTCCCATTCAGTTGACGTCGGAAGGAGTGACGTTGCTAGAACTGGTCACTCCCGTGGTTACCTCAGTTGATGCCCTCAAAACACAAATGGACTACGCAGAACGCCGAGGCTCATTTGTGGTGGGGGCCTATCCCGATCTGGTAACCCACCATTTGCCGACTGGGATCCGGAAGTTCCGGGATGAGTACCCCGACGTACGCATCCGTTTGTTAGCTCGGCCCTACAATGCTCTGATCCAGTTGGTACGTACCGGGGAGATAGACCTAGCGTTCTGCTCTCCTCCCCCAGCCGACGACATCGCGCTGGAGTTTCGAGAGCTATTTCAGTACAACGTGGTCTTGATGACCCCGCCGGGACACCCATTACTGCAAGAACACCCAGTAACGCTGAGAGATATCGTGAAGTCGCCGTTGATCCTGACCGGACCAGAGAGCCTGCTTCGCCAACGGGTTGATCAGGCACTGAAGACCGCTGGGCTACCCGGAGACATAGTATTGGCCTTGGACGACACCGAATCGATCAAACGATACGTCGAAATCGGCATGGGAGTCGCTGTGGGCACCGACTTCGCAATGCACCCGGAAGACCACGACCGGATAGGCGTAACCCCTCTGGACCACCTGTTCCCCAACTCTGTGATCGGTGTATGCACGTTGAAAGGAAAATTTGCGGGACAGGCCGTGCGCAACTTCGTCCAAATGATGTCAGACGAGTTGCGCGGTTACCGTGCTGAATTGTGGGGCGTACCATCCATTGGTGAAACCAAACAGGAAACGGGTCCCATAGGTTCCCACCAGTCGTGACCAGACATCAGGCGAGGCCTGTTGCTTAGTGACCGGGCACGACCTCCCGTAATCGTCTCGCCAGTTGGTAGCGGGGCATGAGCACGTAGCGCCCGCACTCCTGGCAGACCATCCCGATATCCGCACCCATGCGAGTAACCGTCCACAGCAGGCCGCCGCAGGGATGGGCCTTCTTCATACGAACGACGTCGCCTATCTTGAGGTCTATGGCCATCCCCAGCCGTCAACATCCAGTATCCGATTGATGTCACTCTTGAGCTTCGCCGCCTGTTGTCTTGCGGCGGCGGCAAAATCGGCGCTCCGGGAAGCGTAGATAATACCCCGGGAAGAATTGATCAAGGCCAGTCGTCCCGCCGCATCAGTCCCTCGGCGCACCGCTGCTTCCAAATCTCCTCCCTGTGCGCCCACACCCGGGACCAAAAGTGGCATATCCGGACAGGCCTCCCTGATATCGCTTAGTTGTTCGGGTACAGTTGCTCCGGCCACCAACCCCACATTACCGTTCACGTTCCAACGGGCGCAAGCCTGGGCCATTTTGCGGTATAACGGCAGGGCTTCGGACCCTTCTCCGGTCACCGCGTCTTGAAAGTCTGCTGATCCGAGGTTGGAACCCCGGCACCAGATGAAAACCCCTTTTCGTTCGTCTTCAAGTAATGGTACCACCGTGTCGTGCCCACCCCAGGCGTTGGCGGTTATAGCATCGAAACCCCACACAGCAAACATAGCCCGCGCGTAAGCGCGAGCAGAAGGCCCGATGTCGCCTCTCTTGGCATCTCCGATGACCAAAGCATGGGGAGCTGCCGAACGGATATAATCCACCGTACGCTCCAACGCCCCCAGTCCCGGGAGACCCAACGCTTCGTAAAACGCCAGATTGGGTTTGTAAGCCGCAGTCAGGTCGGAAGTCGCATCTACAATGGCTTGATTGAATTGGAAAACGTCAGAGACCGGCATTAACTCCGGGTCGGGATCCAGTCCGACGCATAACAGGCTCCTGCGGGATTCACAACTCGCTCTTATCCGGTCGACAAAGTTACTCATTAACAAGCCTGTCTTCTTGGACTCTCTTCGTTGCTCTGGCGCTTCCTCCATTGTTACCATAACTCGAACTGGGCGCAAGATGCCGGCAGTACGAGGTTTTACTTGGAGCTAGGCAACGATCTTATAGAAGGGCATTTCCTGGAGCGGGTCAATCGGTTCTTGGCCCGCGTCGAAATTAATGGGCGCACAGTCAGCGTCCACGTCGCCAACTCCGGACGTATGAAGGAGCTGTTTTCACCGGGGGTCCGCGTAATGGTAAAACCGGCCTCTGGAGACCAACGGAAGACCAGCTTCGACTTAGCTCTGGTGGACCTGGGGGCTATGTTGGTGTCTGCCGACGCCAGGCTGCCAAATGCACTCGTGGCCGAGGCAATCGCGGATGGACGTCTGTCCCAGTTCTGGGAATATCCGGAAGCAACAAGAGAAGTGACTTTCGGCGAAAGCCGCTTGGACCTGATGCTGGAAGGTAGGCTGGGAAAATGCTACGTGGAAACCAAGTCGGTGACGTTGGTGGTGAATGGTCTGGGATTGTTCCCTGACTCGCCTACCATACGCGGGGCCAAACACCTTCAATCGCTGGCCGGTGCCGTCGCTGCCGGCCACAGGGCCGCTGCCGTGTTTGTCGTGCAGCGACCTGACGCCACAGTGTTCGCCACCAACGACGCTGCCGACCCGCTGCTGGCCGAGACCTTCCGCTGGGCCCGTTCCGTGGGCGTAGAGGCCTATGCTTATACTTGCCAGGTCACCGAGTCTTCGATCAATCTCGATGCGCTCCTCCCCATCGTCCCTTTTTCTGGAGGTGCCTACGGTGGTTGAGACGGCACTCTCCGGACGTCTGCAGGAAATCTACCGCCGGCTTTATCAAGCACACGGCCCTCAACACTGGTGGCCAGGCGAAGGACCCTTTGAGGTGATCGTGGGGGCCATTCTTACCCAGTCGGCGGCTTGGACCAACGTAGAAAAGGCCCTTGCTAGCATGAAGGAGGCACAGTGCTGGACGTTCGACACCATTCATGCCACTTCGGAGGCCGACCTGGCCACGTTAGTCCGCCAGTCGGGCTACTTCAATGCCAAGGCTAGAAAACTTAAGGCATTCGCCGCCCATCTTGCGGAGAACTATGACGGGGTTCTGGCAAGATTATTGACCAAGGAAACCAAGACACTCCGGGAGGAACTCCTCTCCATTCACGGTATTGGCGAGGAAACGGCAGACGACATCGTGGTCTATGCGGCGGAGAAACCGTCATATGTCATCGATTCATACACCCGCCGCATCATCGGACGCATGGACCTGGCACCCGCCGGCAAGAGCCCCAAGTATGGCGACTACCAGGCACTTTTCCACGACAATCTCCCTCTCCACGCGCCGCTGTTCAACGAATACCACGCTCTTCTGGACCGACACGCCAAAGAATTCTGTGTTAAATGGCACCCGCGCTGCGACTCATGCTGCCTGGCCGACGTGTGCTCCACCGGCCAGCAAATCAAGGGCGAGAGGCCATAGAGTTAGACGCAATCGCCCCAGATTGACGCTTACCAAGACCGCGGCTATTATGGCCCGATCAACAAATTTGAATATCCTTGAAGGTGTTTGATGGACGTAGTCAGGATTTACACGGGAGCGGACGGCGAATCCCACTTCGAAGAAATTGACCTTCCCTATAAACATATGGCTGAGGCAGAGATCACTGCCCAGCAGAGCGCCACGGGGATTTCGTTCCGCCGCACCCCGCCGGGAAATTTCGTTGATTGGCACCCGGCGCCCCGCCGCCAGTACGTGATCACACTTGAAGGTCAGTCTGAAATTGGGCTTGGCGACGGCACCAAAAGGATATTCAACCCCGGCGACGTCCTCCTGGCCGACGACCTCACTGGCCACGGGCACACCACTGCGGTCTATGGAGACATCCCACGAGTCTCCATCGCCATACCGCTGGCCGATTAGCAGTGGGTACGCCACCTCTCACCCTGCCTCCCATCAGAAGAGGCTCTATTCCACTCGTAACACTCTAACAAGCTGGTCTCGGTCGGTCTTGTCATTGTCACCCTGAGAGCACCCGAGGGTCTCGTGGACCGCGTGTAAGAGATTCTTCGTATCTGCCTCCTTAGTATGCAGTCATGCACTCCGGAGCAGGAACGAAATCGGCCAACCACTGTTCTTTGCTTCCGGAAAACCGTAGTTTGGGCGCAGGTCAGAGTCCTATGGATCTACCCACTCACAACACGCCCAAATACGAGGGAAGACGAGTTGCGGTGCTTCTAGGAGCGTTCGGCGTCTAGAACAGCGAGCGGGACTGGCCACCGTCAACATTCAGGCAGGTGCCGGTTATCAGGTCGGCCCGGTCCGAGGCCAAAAACGCAACCGTGTCTCCGATCGGTTCGGGCCAGCCGAACTTG
>CAZYBD010000112.1:0-9315 GCA_964645515.1 uncultured Dehalococcoidia bacterium
TCAATAGCAATGAGTTCTCCTGAATCCAGACCCGACATCACGGAGCCCAAAACACCGTTAACGAACCTGGCAGAACTCTCGCTGCCAAATACTTTAGCCAACTCTACGGCCTCATTAATAGCCGTCTTTTTGGGAGTTCCAGGATTGTGGAGCAGTTCGAAAAGGGAAATGCGCAGAATATTTCGGTCGATAAGCGAAAGTTGACTTACAGGCCACGCAGGCGCGTAACGGCTGATCAACCCGTCTAAGTCGGAACAATTATCGAAAACTCCGCACAACAGCGTAGTAGCGAAATCCAAAGCATTCCGAGCCACAGCCTCTTCTTCGTCCAGCCATTCGAAAGTGGGCTCCGTCCGGTTCTTTCGAATGTCGGCTGCGAAAAGGGACTGGAGCGCGACAATTCTTGCTTTTCGTCTGTGGTCCGTGGACTTAAGCATGACCATTAGGTCACCAATAAGGATCAAGAGGCCTAGCCAGTTTCTTCAGCCAGTTTCCGCGCAGAAGCGGAATCCGACACGTTAGTTACCTCGACGTCTTTATCTATTCGTTTAATAAGGGCCGCCAGCACGCCTCCAGCACCGTACTCCACAAACTGAGAAACCCCTGAGTCGACCATGTAGCGTACGGAGTTCTTCCACTGGACGCACTGGCACAGCCCGTCGACCAACTCTTGGCGGATCTGATCGCCGTTAATCAACGGTCTCGAATCACAATTGCCCACTATGGGCATCTTGGGATCTTTGAACTGCAGGTTCTCCATGGCTTCGATCAGGCCATCTTTTGCATCGGCCATCAACGAGGAGTGGAACGCGCCGCTGACAGGCAACGGCACCGCTTTTCGGGCCCCCCTTGCCAAGGCCAGGTCCGCAGCTCTTGCGATGGCGATCTTGTCACCGCTAATTACTACCTGGTTATCTGCGTTAACGTTGGCCAGTTCCACGCCGGTTTCGGCGCAGATCTGAGCGAACGCCAACTCGTTCAAGCCTAAAATTGCCGCCATTGCACCGGGGCGGTCAATCGATGCTTGTTGCATCAACTGCCCGCGCGTGCGCACCAGCCTGATGGCGGCAGCAAATTCTATCACGCCGGCTGCCACCAGAGAAGAGTACTCGCCCAAGCTGTGCCCGGCTACGGCGCTAACCTCCGCCGGGCCCTTAATCTCTTCCCAGGCCCGCAGTGCAGCAATACTCACGGCCATAATTGCCGGCTGTGAGTTCACCGTGTTCTGTAGGTCGGCAGCCGGACCCTCGAATATTACACGGGATAGCTTAAACCCCACGCTATCATCAGCTTCCCGAAAAATCTCGCGGGCCGCAGGAGACGACTCGAATAGATCGGCACCCATTCCAACGCGCTGGGACCCCTGCCCTGGGAACACATATGCGCGTTTGTTAGTTTCTTCAGTACTCGTAGTTTCCTCCAATGGGAAGGACTCTCAATACCGCCTACAAGATTTTAGTGCAGCGCCCCGAAGGAATACAACTTAATTACGCGGCGTCTATTCCTAGTTTTTCAGCATCTCATGGCGCATTGCTGTCGATTGTTGGCGCTCAGTCACGATATTCGTACTTAACATATTGGATCGGCACTGACGTCACGAAAATTCGAATAATTTAAGCCACGTCCTCTACGATTTGCCTCCCTCGATAATACCCGCATTGCGGGCAAACGGCGTGGGGTAGCTTAGCGCTGCGGCACCGCGGGCAGTTGGCAGGGTTAAGCGGCTTTAGCTTGTATGCTATCTGCCTACGGCCCTGTCGCGCCCGAGTTAGTTTCTTTCTGGGTACTGCACCCATCGTGTTGTAGCCTCCCTAGTACCTATGGTTATCTGTGTTGTATCTCTAGGACAGAATAATGGAGAGCACATGTCAGGACGTCGGGATATTCTCCCTAATTACAGTTTTCAATCGCGGAACGACCCTATCGCAACTCGATTCGAGCGGGAATTCGCCTTCAAACTTCCAAGCAAGAGCTGAAGCAACAGCTCCGTTCCTGAAAACTCGAGTAAAGGCGAAAGCGGAAATCAGCGATTAGACAATATTGCCAAATAGCCACCTGACACTCAATCTCTGCCGCCGGCCGACAATTCCGACAGCCCCTCACACCCGGAGGCGCCGAGGCCTGGACCACATTTGCATTTTTCCTTGATTAGGTTGGATCCGCACTCTGGGCAAAGCCCCAAACAGTTTTCGCTGCACAGAGGCTTTATTGGAATATCAGTCAATACATACTGGCGAACGACGTCGGACAGATCCAGCATATGCCGTTCGTCGATGTGTATCACCCCTTCAGACTCATCCGGCGGGACTATCTTTTTCCCGGTGCCGGGCTCGAGAGTAGGGAACGACTCTTCTTCCAGCATCAACAACGAGGCTCGTTGGAACCCGCTAAGACACCGGCCGCAGGTGGTCTGCACCAGGGTCTCGATCGCGGCTTTTACCAACATCCCCTGGTGGGTCCGCATTATTTCCACCGTTCCAGCCGCCCTATCCTGGGTGCTTTCCGGACCTTCAAATGACTCGTCCAGTTGGTAAGTCCTAACTGATCCAGTGGGTTCCATCAGGAGTTGGGCGACATTGTAACGCATAAGGAGGCTGCTCCCTAAAGGCCAATCGCAATTATAGATTCGGCGCAAGGCAATGTGTCAAGTCTAGCTTCCAAGCAAAAGTGCACATTTCGGATTCAGTTGGCTACAGCCGCCACGACTCACAGTTTCGCACGTACGTTCATAGCGTTTACGACAAACTCCACAATCGCGTTCGTGGAGGTCCCTGGACCGAACACTTCCGCGATTCCAAGATCTTTAAGAAGTTGCCGATCGACCGCCGGAATTATCCCACCGACAACTACAACTACCTCGTCCATTCCCTGAGCACTGAGCAGTTTCATGACCTCTGGCAAAATCTCCATGTGGGCCCCGGACAGTATGCTCAGCCCCAAAACGTCCACGTCTTCCTGAACTGCGGCCTGAACAATCATCTGGGGCGTCTGACGGATACCAGTGTATATGACTTCCATGCCGGAATCCCGCATGGCCCTAGCGATGACTTTGGCCCCACGGTCGTGGCCGTCAAGCCCGGGTTTGGCCACCAACACTCTTATAGGTCGTTCGTTATTTCGCATTTTTCACGGTCTACCCATTTACCTAGACTGGGTATTGGGCCAACAGTTGCCGGGCAATCAGCAGACGCTGGACCTCAGATGTACCCTCATAGATTGTGGTGACCCTGGCGTCTCGAAGGATGCGTTCGACTCCGGCCTCCTGGAAATAGCCCGATCCACCGTGAATTTGGATAGCTTTATCAGCTGTCCGGATGCACATCTCCGAAGCCATCAGTTTGGCGATGGAAGCTTCCTGCAAAAACGGTTGGCCGGCGTCTTTCAGTGACGCGGCGTTCATAGTGATTATCCTGGCCGCGTGAACCTCGGCGGCCATGTCCGCCAACATGAATTGTATGGCCTGATGTTCGGCGATAGGTTTGCCGAACGACTGCCGTTGCTGAGCATATCGGACCGCCGCCTCCAGTGCCGACTGCCCAATGCCGACGCTCTGGGCAGCGATAATAATCCGACTGGAGGTCAGTATCTCCATGGCTAGGTTGAAGCCACGATGCTCTTGGCCCAGCAGGTCTTCGGCAGACACCGGCGTGTCTTGGAAAACAATCTCGTCGGTGGTTGAACTGCGCATGCCCAATTTGCCGTGCATCGGGTTAATTGTCAAACCCGGAGAGTCTTTTTGCACGACGAAAGCGCTAACGCCTTTGTAACCCCTGGAGCGGTCCTGAGTAGCGAAAACGACCAAAGACTGTGCCACCGACGCGTTGGTTATAAACATTTTGCTGCCGTTTAGAAAGTAGGTACCGTCTCGTTCGGTGGCGGTGGTCTGAAGCGCAGCTGCATCGGAGCCACCCCCGGGCTCGGTTAACGCAAAAGCCGCCACGCCTTTACCGATCGTAAGCGCCGGCAACAACCGCTGCTTCTGGTCTTCGCTGCCAAACTTGTCGATGCAGGCCACACCCAAGGCTAGGTGGGCCAGCCAACTGACACTGGCCGAGGCATCTCCTCTGGCAATCTCCTCAGCAGTGATGGCGACCTGACGGTAGCCGACAGGTCCACTGCCTCCGTATTTGGTGTCGACACCGAGACCGGTCAAGCCCAGATCAGACAATCCGTTCCAGACCTCCCACTGGAACTCGCCTTTTTCGTCGGACTCCTTGGCCTTAGGCGCAATTTCGCGGTCGACAAAGTCCCTGAGGCTGGCCCGGAGCATTTGCTCTTCTTCATTGAGTATTAGGTCTGGCATCGGACCTCTTTAATCGTTGGTGTTTCGCGAATGGTGTTGAGTTTGTCGAACAGTGGATCCGCCGGTGGCGAACCATCAACTAGCTCAGGACGAACCAGACGCGGAGCTGATTCGTTCGCGGCAGGGCTGTCGAACCACATACTAGAAAGCGGACATTTCTTGTTGTTCCCCAAAGGCATTGCGAAAGACCTCACAAATTTCGCCCAGAGTGCAGTAATTCTCCACGCAATCTAAGATTGCCGGCACGGTATTATCGTCGCTTTTCGCAACTTGGGCCAGCCTGTCCAGGGACTGTTTCACCTGGACGTCGTTCCGCTCTCGACGCAGGCGCTCCAGACGTTCGATCTGACTGCGGGCGGCTGCCTCGTCCACTCTCATCAAGTCCTCTACGGTTGGATCGCCGGTAACGAACTGATTCACGCCCACTATGGTCTTTTCACCCGACTCCACTTCCTGGCGGTGTTGGTAAGCGGCATCGCCGATCTCCCGCATCTGGAAGCCCTGCTCTATGGCGGCAACAGAGCCGCCCATCTGGTCGATGCGTTCTATATATTCCATGGCCTTGGCTTCCAGTTCGTTGGTCAAACTCTCCACGTAATACGAACCGCCCAGAGGGTCTACCACATCCGCGGTACCGCTCTCGTAGGCCAAGATCTGCTGGGTCCGCAGGGACAATTGAGCGGATTCCTCAGTCGGCAGTGCCAGCGCCTCGTCACGAGAGTTCACATGCAGCGATTGGGAACCGCCCAGGATCGCTGCTAAGGCCTGAACGGTACAACGGATCAGGTTGTTGTCCGGCTGCTGGGCGGTCAGGCTGACCCCAGCGGTCTGAGTATGGAAACGCAGCATCATGGAACGCGGGTCCTGGGCGCCGAACCGTTCTTTCATTATCTTGGCCCAGATCCTACGGGCAGCCCTGAACTTGGCCACCTCTTCGAACAGGTTATTCTGGGCTACAAAAAAGAAGGAGATACGCGGCCCAAAATCGTCTATCTTCAGTCCGGCGTCCAATGCCACCTGCACATAGGCGATACCATTGGCGAAGGTAAAAGCTAGTTCCTGGATCGCCGTGGCACCTGCCTCTCGCATGTGATAGCCGGAGACGCTAATGGTATTCCACTTGGGGACGTTGGTAGCGCAGTACTTGAAGACGTCCACCACCAAGCGCATGGACGGGCGCGGCGGGTAGGCATAGGTGCCCCGAGCAATATATTCCTTCAAGATGTCGTTCTGGACGGTGCCGCTGATCTGATCTGTCGAAACGCCCTGACGCTTGGCGGCAGCGATGTAAAAGCAGAGCAGCAGAGAGGCTGTAGCGTTGATGGTCATGGACGTGCTGACCCGACCCATGGGGATGCCGTCAAACAGCGTCTCCATGTCTTCCAGGCTACAAATGGGCACTCCGACCTTGCCGACCTCACCTTTGGCCAGCGGGTGGTCGGAGTCGTAGCCGATCTGTGTGGGCAAGTCAAAAGCGACTGACAGTCCGGTCTGTCCCTGCTCCAACAAGTAGCGGTAGCGCTGGTTGGTCTCGGCGGCGGTGGCGTAGCCCGAGTACTGGCGCATGGTCCAGACCCGACCTCGGTAAGTGTTGGGTTGAACGCCCCGAGTGTAAGGGAACTCGCCGGGGTAACCGATATCGCGGTTGAAGTCCAGCTTTGGGGTTTCCAGGTCTTCTGGGGAGTACAGCGGGTCTATGATCAGGCCGCTATCGGTCTCGAAGGACTCCTTGCGCTCTGGAAACCGCTCAACAGTGGGCTTCAGCGTTTCCTGTTCCCACTGGTTCTTGTTCTTGCTGGGCATCCCCCCTCCTGGCGCCGCGCGACTCGGCGATCAAATACGAGTACCGACCGGCTGTTCAATTGTAACCGGTACCCCAAGGTGGCTCAAGGTAGCAGAGAGGTGAACCAGCTATCCAGTCATCGAAGTCTCGAACAGATCCGTCTCCGAATGGAAGTCGGTCCAGCCTAAGGTCCGGCCGAATTAATTAGAAGGAGTAGTGCGAGGTAGGAGATTGAGAACGGCTCCGGCCCGGAGACCGCTTGCGGCCTGAAGTGTGAGGACCTAGCCGGTTTCTTGGTCGCGCATCAGAGCGACACCAGGTTGGGCACGTCCGCTATTTGATGCACTGTCCGCCGGGTGGTTGTCCAAACTCTCTAGACAAGGTTATAAGTGCAGGGCACGGTCTTCCAAACGCCACCTAAAGGCCGCACCGCAGTCGTCCAATGATTAGTATACGAAATGGCCTAATTTACCAGAGAGCCAACATCCGAGTCTGGCGGGTAGGTCCAGCACCGCCTATAATCTTATTGGTGGCGTTTATCGAAGAACGCCAGACGAACGCGGGCGTAGCTCAATGGCAGAGCTCTAGCCTTCCAAGCTAGCCATGTGGGTTCGATTCCCATCGCCCGCTCCATCCCTTCCGGCTTTTGGCCGGCGTACCCGATGGGCTGAGGACAATGTGAATTGCGGCTTTCGCTGAAGTGACGGTAGGCGAGCCTGGATTTCAGCCTAGGCTCGAATGATATCGCCGCATTCATCCCGTCAATCTCTGGAACAGCTTGTTTTCGCCTGCCGCTCCGAGAAGGTATCCCCTCGAGCGGCGGTCGCTAGCCCCTGATTGGCTATTCCAACAGTGACAGCGCGGCCTCTCGGACGGCTGCCCCGCCCAACACCGCCTTCAACTCGCCGTTTCCCGCGGTCTGAAAGGACAAGTCTTGGTGAAATACCTTCACCAGTTCTCGGATCGCGTCTCGGCGTCGGTCTTCAGGAAAGGTCACCGCGTAGGCGGGCTCCTGGAGTAGGCGTTCGATCTCCTCGGTCAGTATCTCGCCTTCGACGTAACCCCGCTGAATTTGAGAGATCCGTTCCAAGTGCTTTCCAAGGTAGCAACCACCAAACTGCACGAACTCACTGTTGCTGCCCTCAAAGTCGCCTATCCGTTGGTATTTGGGCTTCAATTCATGTTCTTCGATGTAGCCACGAGCCTCTTGGTCTTCCGGGTCCGGTTTATCCAGGTCAAAGATCATGATGACTCGGTACATAAAGAACTCGGCCGGTTCGATCTTTATGAACATGGTCTCTCCTTTCTGGCACGGATTTCTCGACAGGCCAATACTAAGTTGTCGCTAGCGGCCAACGGCTCTTAGAATACGGTCGACGTGCTTCTCACTTTGGGGCAACGAACCGTCGTCGACGCCGTGCATCGCGTCGATTACAGCGTCGTTGAAGGGAGTCGGAACCGCAAATTCCCGGCCTTTTTGGGCCACCAAACCGTTCATGAAATCGATTTCGGTCCGCCGTCTCTTGGCCACGTCTTGGGCCATTGAGGCCCGCCAATTCGTTCGACCACCGTGGGAGGCCAAATAGCCATCCAACTCCTCGAACACATCGCCTTTATCTGCGTCGGCCCAGGTCTGGGCGGGCAGCCCCTGTATATGCACGACGTTTAATCCCATAGCCCGACCCACCAGAGCGCCTTCTTTGGCTAACTGGATCCGGATGAGTCTGCAACGTGGGTCCTCGGCCATTTGTTGAGAGCCCAGACCAGAGGCCGCCGACAACCCGTTGCCCATGGAGTTCTGGCACAGCTTGCTCCACCGCTCACCCCACAGGTTGTCCGAAGCGTAGGCCCCGTCTATGTTGTCCAATAGACCGGCCACCATATCGGTACGACGGGTAATGCGTTCGTCGTGCTCCGCCACACGGAACACATGATGTCCAGAATCTCGTCCAACCGAGCCACCTCGAGTCACCTCGCCCGGCTCCCATAGGGCCACCTCGATGTGAGAGGCGATGCAACCAACGGCCCGGCTCTGGCCAACTATGTCGGCAATGAGGACATCGTTCCAGCAGTTTTGCAGAGAGATAAAGAACCCGTCGTCCCGCACGTACCGCTTGATGAAGTGAGTAGCCCATTCGGTGTCGTAGGACTTCACTGCGATGAATACCAAGTCGAAGGGTTCGGTAATGCCTTGGGCATCAGTCAAGTGCATTGCTTTGACCGGCACAGTGAACGGGCCCTGGCTGCCCGTGACTTGGAGACCGTCTTGGCGCATCTATTCCACGTGTTCGGACCACATGTCAACTAAGGTTACGTCTTCTCCCGCTCTAGACAGGAAAGCGCCTACGTAGCTGCCCAAGGCACCTGCTCCCATGATTCCAATCTTGTCGCCTACGATATCAATCTCCTTTGTTCCAGCATTTGAGTCGTTCACGGCCCTCTTCTACAACTAGGACACCAGATCCGCTAAACGGACATTGTAGATATGGGGAAGGCTTTGGATCTCGGCCATGATTTCCGGAGGAACTAGGTCGTCTACTCCGATTACCATCATAGCCCGGCCACGGTGCTGCAACCGGCCCACTTCCATGAAACTAATATTGATGTTGTGGCGCCCGGCGATGGTGCCCACCGCTCCGATGGAACCGGGCTGGTCCTGATTGTCAACGAACAGCAGATAGGGTGTGCTGGGGACGATATCCAGCCAATAGTCGTTGACTCTGATGATGTGGGGCTCGTTCCGCATAGAGGTGCCCGCCAAAGTTATGTCTCCCTCGGTCGTTTCCAACGTGGCATTGACGATACTAGCGTACTCCCTAGGCACTGTATTGTGTTGCTCGGTGATGCTCCATCCCCGCTCTCGAGCCAACACCGGAGCGTTGATAAGATTGACCGGTACCGTACTCACCGGCCCTAAAAGACCAGCTAGGACGGCTGCTTGCAGCATTCGGGTGTCGTGCTCGGCAATTTCCCCTTGATATCCAATGGTAATCCCCGAGACCTGGCCTTCCGCAAAGTAGGTCAGCAGCTTACCCAGGACCGAAGCCACCGGCATGTATGGGTCGAGAATAACATGGACCTCGGGTGCGACGAATGGCGCGTTAACGGTGTTCCGGGCAGGCTCGCCGTTTAACACCGCCAACACCTGTTCGGCCGCTTCGAGGGCGACCTCCCGTTGGGCTTCCTCCGTCGATGCACCCAGATGCGGCGTGACCACCACTTTGGGATG
>CAZYBD010000113.1:0-8376 GCA_964645515.1 uncultured Dehalococcoidia bacterium
CCGTTGGTGGACTTAACCTCGAAAACTCCGTCTCCCATCTCGAGGATGGTGATGTCAAAAGTTCCGCCGCCCAGGTCGAAAACAGCTATGGAGGCGTCTGACTTGGTCTTGTCGAGGCCGTAGGCTAGAGACGACGCGGTAGGTTCGTTGATGATCCGGAGTACTTCCAGACCGGCGATAGTGCCGGCGTCCTTGGTAGCCTGGCGCTGGGAGTCGTTGAAATAGGCCGGAACAGTGATTACTGCTTGAGAAATCTTCTCCCCCAGTTTGGCCTCGGCGTCCTGTTTGATCTTCTGCAAGACGAATGAGGAAATCTGTGGCGGACCGTAGGGTTCTCCGCCCATATTTACTTGGGCGTCGCCGTTGGCGGCCTTGATGATCTCATAAGGCAGCTTTCCGATCGCGCCCTGTACTTCTGGGTCGTCGAATTTCCGACCCATCAGTCTTTTTACTGAAAATAGCGTGTTTTCCGGGTTGGTCACGGCCTGGCGCTTGGCTACTTGCCCAACGTAACGCTCACCGGATTTCGTGTTCAACGCGACCACTGACGGCGTGAGCCTGCCGCCCTCGGCGTTCTCCACCACCACTGGTTCGCCGGCGTCGATGACTGCCGCCACTGAATTGGTGGTCCCAAGGTCAATTCCTAAGACCTTAGCCATTTGTTCCCTCCTCACTGCCAGGCTCATTGGCTGAGCCGTTTTCCTGATTTGAACTCTGGGGTGTCCGCGCCACCATTACTTGGGCTGCACGGATCACCCTGTCGTGCAACCGGTAGCCCGGCCGCAACGTTTGGGTGATGTACCCCGGCGGGTGGTCGGTGGAGTCCTCTGTGCCCAGAGCCTCATGCTCCAACGGATTGAACATGACCCCTTCTGCTTCGATGAGGGTCACGCCTTCCGATTCTAGCACGCCGTTTAGCTTCCGCTGAATCAGCTTTATGCCTTCTACCCAGGAGTCGTTGACCTCACCCTGCTCGGCATGAGATATGGCCAAGTCCAATTCTTCCACTGCAGGCAACAGTTTGGTGATCAGTCGGCCGTTGGAGTACTTGGCGTTGGCGATGCGTTCCTCGTCGGTCCGCTTTCGGAAGTTGGCCATTTCCGCCTGGGCCCTTTGAGTCGAATCCAGGTTTTGGGCCGCCTCTTGATGAGCGTGGTTCAGACTTTCGGTCAACGCCGCCACTTGCTCGTCCAACGAAAGTTGACTCAGATCAACGTTCTCGGACTCGTCTTCGCCGTCGTTACAGTGGTGGCCGTATTGTTGCTCTTTCGTCATTCAAAAGTTCCTAGGTATTTGGGATTGGGCTTCTTCCTGAGGTGGCCTAGCGGCCGACAGGGATATTAAGGCTCTGTAAGAGCAGTTCCAACTCCTCATCGACTGCTTGCCGGGCTGCTGTATCGCCTAGGCGGACGGACAAGCGTTTTTGCAAGGTCAAAAGGTTTTCCACGGCTGCCAAGGCGAACTCCACCCCTGCCAGATTGAGGCCCATCTCGTCGGACAGGTGCCGTATGAGACGGAGCTTTCGGATGTCCTCCGCAGAGTACAGGCGCAACATTCCCATGGTCCGCCCGGGATTGATGAGGCCCAGACGCTCGTATTTCCGGAGGGTCTGAGGGTGCATGTCCAAAATACGTGCCGCTACGCTAATGATGTAGACCCCTTCCAATTGCATGACCATGTCGTCAGGTTCGGTTTCCCTAGCGCGACTAGATTCTATGGAAATGTCCTCGGGCCGCGACGGAGGTGTTACACCGGTCCTGCTACTCACGTCCGGTCTGGGCCTTTGGGTCATTTAATTTCTCCTGCAGTTGTGTTCAGCTGCATTGTCAATCTAAGATTGTTTGTATGATATCCAATGATACGAGTCGTGTCAATGTTGCTATATCAAATAGGATAAGCAACAGTTAGCCGAATCGATATCAGATTCGGAGAGGATGACGGGGTGTGATAATTGCGTTGAAGGGGCGCCTAAAATGCCAGTAGGGGATGTACCTGGACGAAGACAGATTTGGTAATTTAGCCACCTGCCTACAATGCGGCTACGTACTGGACTTTGAACTGGCCGATGCTGATGCCCAAGCAGAAGAGGAAGTCAGCAATGGTGCGGTAATCACGGAAGATCAAGGTGTCGCCGTATAGTTGGTACGAGCCCGTTAAAAAGAAAGGGGCGCCGTTTCGGGCGCCCCTTTCTTTGTGTCAGTTAAATTTGAGTCTAACTAGTTAGCTCCGGCCAGAACCGCTCCTCCCGCCAAGGGTCTCCGTTGTTGTGGTAACCGCGTTGCTCCCAAAACCCTGGAGAGTCCTCCGCCACGAATTGGATTCCGTTCACCCATTTGGCGCTCTTCCAGCCGTACAAGCTGGGCACTATCAAGCGTAGCGGCCATCCGTGGCTTTTGCCGATGGGCTCACCGTCCTGCCTGTGGGCCAGCAGACCTTCCCGCATAGCGATGTCCAATGGCAGGTTAGTGGAGTACCCGCCGTAGGAGTGAGCCACAACAAATTTGGCCTCTGGTAGCGGGCTCGCCGCCGCGGCCACGTCCGATAGGCTTACACCCTCCCACGTGTTATCCAAGGAACTCCACTGGGTCACGCAATGAAAGTCGGCGTTCACGGTGCGCCACGGCAATGCTGAGAACTTCTCCCAGTCGAGTTCGCTCTCATGTTGGACCAACTCGAATACTCTTATACGCCAGGTATTGATGTCTATCTCGGGCTCGTCGCCGTAGGTCAAAACCGGGAACTTTTCGGTCACGAACTGGCCCGGCGGAACCCGTTCCCCGAATCCCTGATCCGGGGCAGTTTTAACTCGATCAGGCTGTTTCACTTCCTACCTCTCTCTTGAATGGCGCCGTCTGAGCCTGACGCGACCTCGTATGTTAGACATTCGATTTGAAGGTGTCAAACTAGGGGGCAGGGCGGTGGTTGGACATCTTAGTGATTACTTTCAAACTTGCGGCAACTGCTCGTTTGAGTCAAAAATGACACTATGGTCGGAGACGTCAGCCTACGGCCGAATTGAAGATTAGGTTGTGACCGAAGGTGATGAGGGCGGAGGGTGACGGTACAAAACCGACGCCAAGTTCCGGGTCTTCCAGATCCGAAACGGAAGCCGTAACTGGCAGTCCTCTACGAACAGTCTGACCCAAGAGCGCACTTATTCCGCGTCATGGAGGAGGGAATGGCAATCGGCCGCCTTTTGACGTTGCGGCGTCGGGTCTGTCATGGTCCCCAGATAGACGCCGTAAGGATACCCGGGACAATTGGAAGCTGATCTTCGAGAACCTGCCACCCGGCAACTCCCTGGAGTGCGCTGAGGCCATCTGGGCTTAAGCGTAGATTGTGCCGAAATTTAAGATTAGAAATCTCTGAGGTGTGTGATTTAACTGACCTGGATCCGTCCCACTGGCCCGTGGGTGATTTCTCCGACGACCGCTGTGGTTGGAACTCCGGCCTTTTTGAGCTCAGATAACAGAGTATTCAGTCGTTGCGACGGTACTGAAATCAGCAGACCACCTGAGGTCTGAGCGTCGCACAGCAGGAGGCGCTCTTCCTCTGTGACCGATTCTTCCCAGTCCACAGTGTCTTCCACGCTGTTCATGTTGCGGAAGGTGCCACCGGGAACTGCGCCCTGCTCCAATAGCTCCTTGGTGCCGGGGAGCAACGGAACGTCGGCAACTCGCACTTGGGCCCCGGTCCCGCTGCCCTTGATCATCGATTTCAGGTGGCCCATCACTCCGAAACCGGTGATATCGGTGCAGGAGTTGACGCCGACCTTCACCATGGCCTGGGAGGCGGCTCGGTTCAAAGTTACCATGGACTCCACTGCGGTTTTCATGACGTCTGCGGGGGCGGTCCCGGCCTTACCTGCGGTGGCGACAATGCCCGTGCCAATCGGCTTGGTCAGCACCAGAGCGTCGCCCGGTTTGGCGTTGGCGTTGGAGACCTGTTTGCCGGGTTCGACTAAGCCCACAACCGACAGCCCGTATTTGGGTTCTTCGTCATCCACAGTGTGTCCTCCCACGATTAGGCATCCGGCTTCGGTGGCCTTGTCTTGGCCCCCTCTTAGGACGTCGGGGAGCATCTCTTCCACCAGTTTGGCGGGAAAGCCCACCACGTTTAGGGCGATCAGAGGGCTTCCCCCCATGGCGTAGACGTCGCTCAGGGAATTGGCAGCAGCGACTAGCCCAAATTCATACGGGTCGTCTGTGATGGGCGTGAAGAAGTCCACCGTCACTATTAGCGCTGTTTTTTCGTTAATGCGGTAGACGGCGGCATCGTCGCCCGTGTCGGTGCCCACCAATAGGTCCGGATGACTGACCACCGGCAGCTGCTTCAGGACCTGTACCAGGTCCTCTTGGCTAAGTTTTGCAGCTCAACCGGCGCAGTGCGACAGTTCTGTTAGGCGGATCTTGCTGCTGGCCATCTGCCTTCCTCCGACCCTCATGTTCAACTTCGCAAAAGGCGCATGATACGCCATGCGCTTGCTGGCAATTGTATATGGTCGGGATCGTAGAGGGAAATGCAGGCCGCTTCGGGTCTAGTCGGGTTCCGGAGGCGGTCTCAGACCGGTGAAACTATGGGTATGGGGTTATCTTATCGAGACCGGAACGGCACTAAGGTCACTGGGTGCAAATGACCGCGTGTATCTGTCTTGTGGGCGTCGGATTTCTTTTTACTCTGCCATCGCAAATGGGAACTCACACCCGCACTCTTGACGAGCAACGGAGCTGGATTTGAGGTGGCCTTCCGGAGTTCTTTTGACGGGTCCAATGGACCTGCTCAACACTTCACCTTCAGGAACCTGGCCGCCCAGCGGCTGGCTTCGGTGTTGATACGTCCCTGTTTAGGTCATCCAGTTGTTGGTGTCATCTCATGGGGTTGGGGTGACTGGTCAGGCGAAACGGTGACTTGAACATGTTCAAGCTCTGATTATAAGTTACGGACTGCCGAGTAGCGTCTTTTAGGTCCCACTCGCTATTCCACTATGGTCAATGGCCTGGGATGTTCGGTGGCAGCCGCAATTTGGTGATGGTACATTGATTAACGGCTCAATTGTCGGCGAGGATCTCTGGATCACACCGTTGGCCTCGTTGCAGCGTTCAAGTATATAAATGCTCGGAATAGTCAACAATTACAAGGCGATGGTCAACACGCCCGAGCGCCGTCAGGTGCTAGCGGCTATGACTGGCGGTCAATTGCTGGTCCAACTTTCCAGCTTGCCTGTTACCTTGGCGCTACCCAGCATGGCGCGGGCCTTCGGCACGTCGGTGGAAGACGCCGCCTGGCTGGTGATCGCCAACCTCCTGGTACTGGGCAGCACTGTCTTCTTGGGAGCGCGGTTGGGCGACCGCTTCGGTCACCCCAGGGTTTTCATCATAGGCACAATAATCATTACGTTGGGCGCCGTTTTCATTGCGTCTTCCCAAAGCCTGACGCAGATCATCGCTTTTAGAGGTCTTCAGGGTTTGGGAGCCGGGCTGATCCACGGCAACGGCAACGCAATGTTAGCTTTTGCGTTTAAGCCCGAGGAGAGAGGGCGCGCCTACGCCTTCCCAATTTCCGGTTCCAGGATCGGCACGCTAATCGGACTGGTGGTGTTCGGGATATTCCTCGAGTTCCTAAGTTGGAGGTTGGTCTTCCTTACCATGCTGCCCGTTGGCCTGCTGGCGATCAAGACCAGCATGCCCATGCTGAAGCGGAATGCCGAGTCCATCACCGAGAAACAGGTACCCATCGATTACGTCGGCGCTACGTTGCTGGTCGCCACGGCCGCCGTATTCTTGCTTTCGGGGATGCACGTGCACGGCGGCGATGAATCGTTCACTTCCGGCGATGCCCTCTCTTACCACCTGCCGATGCACGGGTTGTTTTTGGTGCTTTTGGGCGTGTTCATATTTGTGGAACGGCGTATCGAATACCCGTTCGTGGAGTTCCGCCATTTCCGGCAGAAATATTTCTCTCTGTCTTTGATCTCAAACGTCACGTTCCACCTGTCTATGTTGGCGACCATGATCCTGATTCCAATCATGGTGGAAGACGGGCTGGGTAAGTCGCCGATATTCGTGACCGCCATCTTGATACCGCACCAGTCGTTCGGTATTTGGTTGCCCGCAATCGCCGGCAGCATCCACGATAAATCCAGTCCACGTTTGCTGCGGACGTGCTGTATGCTGTCCATCGCCTCGGGGTTCGTGCTGATGGCCGCGTTCGCCAGCCGGGTCGACTTCTGGATGCTACCGTTTTTACTGCTGCCCATCAGCGTTGGCACCAATATATTCAACACGGTTAACAATGCCACGGTGATGAGCACACTGCCGGTGGAGCATCGGGGCTTCGCATCGGGAATGTTGGAGACGACCAGGGATCTTGGACACGCTACGGGGGCGACGGTTTCGTCGATAATAATGGCAATGGTGTTGCCCGCTACTGTGGGGTTGATGGTGACCAGCGAGGCTCAAGAGTTCTACATGAAGGGTTTTCAGACCGCGTCCTTAGCGGTGGTGGGCATAATGGTAACCGGCGCGATTATCGCCGGGTTCCACAAGCCCGTGTCGCCTGAAATGGGTCAGACAGGCCGCCGGCCAGAAGCTGAAACAAGTCCTGCTGCAGCAGACGATTAGCTGTGGGCCAAACCTCGGGGTCTCTAACCAGTCGGGCCCGCCGTTCTGGTCGTGGTCAGAATGGCGGTAGCTACAGGGCCGACCCTGCAAATTCAGCGGACGGAACTCGCCGTTTTCCGCGCCCGCTGTTCCGGCTCTGGGCTATCTCGGCGCCCAGGTAGAAGACGCATGATTTCTCGCCCCAGGTCCACTCGCCGGGTCCAATAGTACGGAAAAGTCTATACGTTCACCCAGGACAGTGGTGCTAGTGTCCCTTGGGCCAACGGCGACCGGCACTCGCGGTCGCAACATGGTTGAGTCAAAGACCGCCCGGGTGCCCCGCAGGATAATTTCATCGGTAGAGTACCCGGCGATGAAAACGTACCCGTTCTTGTCCAAGTTCTGTCTTGCAACCTCTTCCAAGTCGAATAGGTTTATTGCTTGGCCGGCCATTATGCGTGCCTCTCGAAAGGGTAGGGTGTCGACGGAGGCAGTCTAGAAGCTCTACTGTGGTTAGTCACCATAGCGGAATTTGCAGCGGTAACGAGCACGCAAGGCCGCCAGATGGTATTCTTGCGGCCTTGGATGACACGATATTAAAGCGGAAACAGGAGCGTACAGATGCCGGACTATGAAACGTTCGAACTTGGGAATATGGTTTTGCAGTCTGGGGCGACGCTGCGCGAGGCCAAACTCGCCTTCAAGACTTTTGGTCAGCTCAACTCTGCCCGTGATAATGCCATCGTCTTTCCGACCTTCTACGGCGGCCAGCATTACCAGAATGAAGCTATCATCGGCGAAGGTCGGGCGCTGGATCCCAGCAAATATTTTATTGTGATTCCCAACATGATGGGCAACGGGCTGTCTTCCTCTCCCAGCAACACTCCTCCGCCCTACAACAAGGCCCGCTTCCCCAGTGTCACCCTCTACGACAACATAATGGCCCAGCACAAGTTGGTGACCGAAGGGCTGGGCATTGAAAAGATCGCGCTGGTGACGGGTTTCTCGATGGGGGCCCAACAGACCTTCCATTGGGGAGCGTTGTTCCCCGACATGGTGGAGCGCATCTTGCCGATCTGCGGTTCGGCCAAGACATCCCATCACAATTTTGTTTTCCTCGAGGGAGTTAAGTACGCCATAATAACCGACGACGCTTGGATGGGAGGGTGGTATGAGAGCCAACCTACCAAGGGTCTCCGGGCCATGGGGCGCGTGTACGCCGGGTGGGCCGTTTCACAGGCCTTCTATCGGGAAGAGGTCTACCTGGATATCGGCTATTCTTCGCTGGAGGACTACCTTGTCGAGTTCTGGGAGGGGCGACGGGTTGAGGGCGACGCCAACGACTTTCTGGCAATGCTATGGTCTTGGCAAAACGGGGATATCAGTGCCAATGAGATCTATGGCGGGGATTTCCACAAGGCCTTGGGTGCGATCAAGGCCAAAGCAATCGTCATGCCTGGTCGCACCGACCTATACTTCCCGCCAGAGGATAACGCCATCGAAGTGAGCTTTATGCCCAACGCTGAACTCCGTCCCATCGAGTCCATCTGGGGCCATTTGGCGGGCGGTCCCGGGTGGAACCCGCCCGACGCCAAGTTCGTGGAAGACGCCACCCGGGATTTGCTGGCCCGCTAGTGTTGGCGGTTCCATAGGGTGCTCGGGATAGATGACACCGCTGGTAAATACCTGGCTACCTTATACAGGATGCTGGACTACTCTGCGCGGAAGGCCGCATTCGTTTCCCTGGGTGGGGCCTCGGTGAGTTCGTATAGCGTGG